>CAITOG010000409.1 GCA_903893955.1 uncultured Actinomycetes bacterium | reverse complement strand
TCCATGGTGAGGTCTTCGTCAGGGTGATGGGGACTGCGCCCTTGAGAGAGGTCAAGGTGATGTCACCGCCGCTGATGCCGACGGTCGAGAGCTCGCCGGCGAACGTCGATGACGCGTCGTCGAGGGCAGCCTGGCGTGTCGAGGAGGACAAGGTGTCGCTCTCGGCTCGGAGCCAGGCGAGCGCCACTGCGTCGATGGCGCTCTGGCCATCGTTCAGGCTGGCGGCGAACGAGCGGAGCGAGGCCTGGCCGCCTCGCAGCTGGCCCACCTGGCTCGATGGCCAGGGGGTCGAGGGCGCGGACGAGGACAGCGAGCGCGTGATGGGTGTCCCGTTGGCGCCAGCTGTGAGCTGGTCGAAGAGCGTGCTCAGGGTCGCCGGTGCCACGAGGGGATTGGCCCGCAAGCCGCCGAGCAGCGTCTTCAAGAAGGCCTGGTTCGGTCGCCAGCCGCTGCCGGGCTCGATCACAACACCCTGCGGGGCGGAGAGGCTCGGACGTTCGAAGTGGAGGAACGCGAGGTCAGCGAGGAGATGCTCTGCCGCCAGCACCGGCTGGCTCCCCGAGAGCATCTGGGCGGAGAGCGCACCGTCGGCGGCCAGCACCTTGACGTTCGAGCTCCCTGGGGTCGCAGCGAAGGGCTCGCCCCAGGTCAGCGACGTGGACGTCGGCGTGGCCAGGGAGCTGTCGGGGATCACCAGTCGCGTGATGCCGGCAGTGTTGAGCCCGGTGGTGGTGGTCGAGGTCACCGGTGACGTCGCCAGCCAGCCAGCTTGCGCGCTGGCGCCGTCGAGCCCGGTGCTGCGAAGCGCACGCTGCCCTCGAGCCAGCTGTCGGTGGATCTGATCGCCGAGCCCAGAGGCGGCGAGCTGCCCGGGGTCGACGCTGACGAATGGACTGGCGACGAGCTCGTGGGCTGGCGTTTCTGCGCCGACGACCTTGGCGAGGCTGGTGAGTGCGGCTGTGCCGCTGCTCGTGGTTGCGAGGTCGGACACCATCGAAGGGCTGACGACGACATCGAGCGGCACGGTGCGCTCAGTGCGGAGTGCACCAGCCAGCCTGGTCACGTCGAGCGATGTGCTCGCCGAGCCGAGCGGCGTGACGACAGCAGCCCGCAGCGGCTGACGAGCCGGGGTTTCGACGAAGGTCAGGAAGGTCGTGAAGTGGGCGAGAGTGGCCCCTGGTTCGGTGATGGTGACCACGACGGGATAGACCCCGTTGCACGAGCCCGATCCCACAGTGCAGCGCAGGGGCCAACTGGGCTCGATCGGCCCGCCGGCGCACGGTGTCGTGGTCGGTGTGCCGCTTCCGGTCAGCACATCTATGGTCAGTCGTCGACCAGTGCCTTCGAGGGGGAGGCAGTCGGCTGCCACTGCCTTCGTCGTGGTCAGCGGTTGGGACGGCCCGGCTGGGCCGAGCGCAGCCAAGAAGCCCGAGCGTGTGGTCAGGGCGCCATAGAGCGTGGTCGAGACGCTCGCACCAGCTGGCAGCGTCATGACCATCGAGAACGGAGACGACCCGGAGGCCGCAGCCAGCACAGTGGTCGACTGGCTGAGGAGGGTGACGGTGCTCGCGCCGGTCGTGTCGGCAGTGGCCGGAACGGTCGCGAAGCCCACGAAGAGCGCGAGGAGCATGGCGCCCAGCAGGACGCGGATCCTCTCACGATGCCTCGCTGCCACGGCTCTGACGCTAGACGTTGCCGTTGAGGGACCTGTGGCCCGCTACCGTGAGGCAGTGGCCGAGACCGCAGTCCCAGAGCGCTTCCGACCTCTCGTCGAGTCGACCACAGCATTGGCTGAGCGCTTCGCTGGCGCAGGTCATCGGCTCTACCTCGTCGGCGGCTCGGTGCGCGACGCGCTGCTCGGGGAGTCGAGCCTTGAGAGCGACCTCGATCTGACCACCGACGCCCTGCCCGACGAGATCGAGCGGCTGCTCAAGGGGTGGGCCGACGCTATCTGGACGCAGGGCAAGCGCTTCGGCACCATCGGTGCAACCCACGGCGGCCGGGTCTACGAGATCACCACCCATCGCGCTGAGCACTATGACCCCTCGTCGAGGAAGCCCGAGGTCGCCTTCGGCGACTCCATCGAGGACGACCTCTCTCGACGAGACTTCACCATCAACGCCATGGCCCTCGAGCTGCCGTCGATGACGTTGATCGATCCCCACGGCGGCCTCAGCGATCTTGTGGCCAAGGTGCTCCGGACCCCGCTCGATCCTGCGGTGAGCTTCGATGACGACCCGCTCAGGATGCTCAGAGCAGCTCGGTTCTCGTCTCGGTTCGACCTGGCCCCAGAGCCTGAACTCCTCGATGCGATCCGATCGATGGCACCTCGGCTGGCCATCGTCTCGGCAGAGCGCATCCGTGATGAGCTCGATCGGTTGGTGGTCCTCGATGTGCCCTCTCGCGGGCTGTGGTTCATCGTCGAGACGGGGCTCGCAGAGCAGTTCCTCCCTGAGCTGCCGGGGCTCGCCCTCGAGCAGGACCCGATCCACCACCACAAGGACGTGCTCGCCCACACGATGGCCGTGGTCGACAAGACGTCGCCTGATCGGCTGCTTCGCTTGGCCGCCCTCTTCCACGACGTGGGCAAGCCTCGGACCAGGAACTTCGTCGATGGTGGTGTCACCTTCCACCACCATGAGGTCGTCGGCGCTCGGATGACCAAGAAGCGGATGGAGGCACTGCGCTACTCGAACGAGGATGTCGAGGTCGTCGTGGCCTTGGTCGAGTTGCACCTGCGCTTCCACACCTATCGCCTGGGCTGGACTGACAAGGCAGTGCGTCGCTATGTGCGCGACGCGGGGCCTCTGCTCGACCAGCTCAACGAGCTGACTCGATGCGACTGCACCACTCGCAATGCCAAGAAGGCGGCGCAGCTGGCCCGTCGCATGGACGAGCTCGAGGAGCGGATCGCCGAGCTACGGGCACAGGAGGAAATCGACGCGATCCGGCCGGACCTCGATGGTGCCCAGATCATGGAGCACCTCGAGATCCCACCTAGCAGGGCGGTCGGCGAGGCACTCTCGTTCCTCCTCGAGCTGCGTCTCGATGAGGGGCCGCTCGGCGAAGAGGAGGCCCTCCGCCGCCTCGATGCCTGGTGGGCAGCGACGCAGCAGTCCTAGAGCCAGCTGCGCGAACTGGCGGGCCGTTCTGTCGGATGGGGCCTTCGCCCCGCAGGATCAGTCCTCGGGCCAGCTGGGTCCGTTGTCGCCGGCGGCGAACTCCTCGACCATCGCCATGGCGACGTCGTCGTGGTACTGCACCGGGGGCGACTTCATGAAGTAGGCGCTCGGACCGAGCAACGGGCCACCGACACCACGGTCGAGGGCCAGACGGGCACAGCGCACCGCGTCGATGATGACGCCAGCAGAGTTGGGGGAGTCCCACACCTCGAGCTTGAGCTCAAGGTCGAGCGGCACGTCGCCGAAGTTGCGGCCCTCCATGCGGATGTAGCACCACTTGCGGTCCTTGAGCCACGGGACGTGGTCTGAGGGGCCGATGTGGACGTCGTCGGGGTCGAGCGCGCCGTGGTCCATCTGCGAGGTGACGGCCTGGGTCTTCGAGATCTTCTTCGACTCGAGACGGTCGCGGTCGAGCATGTTCTTGAAGTCCATGTTGCCGCCGACGTTGAGCTGGTAGGTGTGGTCGAGTGCCAGGCCGCGGTCCTCGAAGAGGCGGGTCAGGATCCGGTGGACGATGGTCGCGCCGACCTGGCTCTTGATGTCGTCGCCGATGATCGGGACGCCGGCGTCGCGGAACTTCCTCGCCCACGTCGGGTCAGAGGCGATGAACACTGGGACCGCGTTGACGAAGGCCACGCCGGCGTCGATCGCCGCCTGAGCGTAGAAGCGCTGTGCCTCCTCAGAGCCGACAGGGAGGTAGGACACGAGGACCTCGGCACCGGTGTCCCTGAGGACCTGGGCGACGTCGACGGGCGACGCCGGTGACTCTTCGACGACCTGGCGGTAGTACTTCGAGAGGCCGTCCAAGGTCGGGCCGCGCTGGACCTCGATACCGAGTGCGGGGACGTCGGCGAACTTGATCGTGTTGTTCTGGCTGGCGAGGATGGCCTTCGAGAGGTCCTGGCCGACCTTGGCGGCGTCGACGTCGAACGCGGCCACGAAGTCGAGGTCGCTGACGTGGTAACCGCCGAGCACCACGTGCATGAGGCCCGGGACGATGTCCGCCGGATCGGCGCCCCGGTAGTACTCGACGCCCTGGATCAGCGAGCTGGCGCAGTTGCCGACGCCAGCGATGGCGACCTTGATGTGGGTTGACATGGTGTTCTCCTTCACCGTGCTGCTCCCGGCTGTGCCGGGGAGGATTCGGACGGGACAGCTGTCCCGTGTGCTTCTTCGAGAGGTGTGGCCCGTCGGTCCTGGGCTCGCTCGGCAGCGATCAGGTCATCGAGCCAGGCAATGTCGCGACTGATGCCCTCGACAGCGTGCTCGACGACGCTCCTTGCGTAGTCATCGAGGCCGTCGGTCCCCTCGGCATCGCCGAGCTGCTGGACGAGCTGGGCTCGTCGGCGCTCGAGCAGCGCCAGCCGTGCGTCTGGTCCAAGGTGTCGGGCGAAGGACCAGCGCAGGCCGAAGGAGCGCTGGTCGTCACCGTTCGACGTGGTGTTGAGGAGGGCGGCGAAGTGGGCAGCACCCTTGTCGGTGATCCGATAGACCTTCTTCGATCGCCGACCGCGGCCGGGCACGAGCCGACGGGACCGCATGGCGGCCCGCTCCCCGCTCAGCGACCCAGTGGCGGGCGGAGGCGCCGCCTCGTCATCGGGCTCGACTACCTCCACGTCAGCGGCTGCCTCGAGCCGAGCCAGTGCTGGGTAGAGCGAGCCGAACGAGACGTTGGCGGCAAGCCCCATCTGGGCGCGAAGACGACGACGGATCTCGTAGCCATGAAGGGGGCCATCGCCGAGGAGGCCGAGGATCGCGAGGTCGAGCACGATTACATCATATCGTATCGATATAGCGAATGCGCATTCTTGACCGAAGGGGACGTCCGGACAGCGCCCCACTAGGGTCTCTGCCATGAGCACCACGGGCCGTGGGACGGGTCTCGGAGAGGCCTCGGTCGAGTACCGGCTCCTTCGCGACTCGATCGCCAAGGCGGTCCGACTTGGCAAGGTGGCACAGGAGGATGTGTGCGACGCCCATCCTGAGCTCGTCAGGGCTGCGACCAACCTTGGTCGAAAGACCGGCGACCTCTGCCCGGTGTGCGGCCAGCGTGAGACTGTCGAGGTCACCTATGTCTTCGGGGCAAAGCTCCCACCCGGCGGCACCTGCCCGTCGACCAAGGCAGAGCTCAACAAGCTGCTGCGGCGCGAGGAGCCGGTCCAGGCGTACTCGGTGGAGGTCTGCACCGACTGTCGCTTCCACCACCTCTTGCGCCGGTATCCAGGCGGTGCAGGGCAGCAGACTGCTGCGAAGAAGAGCACGAGGAGCGCCCGATGAGTGATCAGCGAACGAGCGTGCCGGCGGTCCGAGCGACCAAACGCCGCAACGGTGATGCGCCATTGGCGATGATGACGGCCTATGACGAGCCGACAGCTCGGCTGCTCGATGCGGCCGGCGTCGACCTTCTCTTGGTCGGTGACTCGGTGGCCAACGTGGTCCTGGGCCACGACGACACCCTCCAGATCGGCATCGACGTCATGGCGCACCACACACGAGCGGTGGCGGCAGCGAAGCCGTCGGCGATGATCATCGGCGACCTGCCGTGGATGAGCTACCACCTGACGCCGGTCCAAGCGGTCGAATCGGCCGCGGTGCTGATCCGGGCTGGGGCCGATTCGGTCAAGCTCGAGGGCGGTGCCAACCGGGTCCCCGCCGTACGGGCGATCATCGACGCCGAGATCCCGGTGATGGGCCATCTCGGCCTGACGCCCCAGTCGGTCCGGGCGATGGGCGGCTTCAAGGTGCAGGGCCGCTCTGTCGATGGCGCCGATGCCATCCGACGAGACGCGCTGAGCCTCCAGGAGGCTGGTTGCTTCGCGATCGTGCTCGAGGGCGTCCCTGACGTGCTCGGGGAGGCCATCACCGCCGAGCTGGACATTCCGACCATCGGGATCGGTGCTGGTCCAGCCACCGACGGTCAGGTCCTCGTCTTCCATGACGCCATGGGACTTTCTGGGCGGCACGTCCCGAAGTTCGTCCGGACCTACGGTGCCATCGGCGAGGCCATCACCGCGGCAGCGGCGGCCTATGTCGCTGACGTCAAGGACGGCAGCTTCCCTGCGGCGGCCGAGTCGTACGCCACCTCTGACGAGCTGCGCGACCACCTCGGGGAGGCCTGAGCGGCCTTCTGGCGGGGGTATCGCCGAAGAAGGTCTAGGATGGATGATCCTGTCGCAGCACACCGCGACAGTTGAGAACCCTGCCCCGCGAGATCCGTGGGGCCCGGTCCTTCGTGGACCGGTCCGGAGGGAGGACAAGCACATGCGGCACTACGAAGCCGTGATCATCTTCGACACCGCGGTCGAGCCGCAGGCCATTCAGGCCAGTCTCGACCGGGCGCTGGGTGTGATCAACGACACCGAGGGCACGACCGGCGACATCGATCGCTGGGGACGACGCCCCTTTGCCTACGAGGTGAAGCACAAGCGCGAGGGCTACTACGTCATCGTCAGCTTCACCGGCGAGCCCGTCACCGTGGCCGCCATCGACCGCTTCCTCGGCCTCGCCGACGAGGTGCTCCGTCACAAGATCATTCGCATCCCCGACGCCGCCATCGCGGCGAAGAGCGCCTGAGGGAGGGCAGATGGCTGACAACACCGTCACGGTCGTGGGCAACCTGACCCGCGACCCAGAGCTTCGGTTCACCGGATCCGGCGTGGCCCAGGCCACGCTCGGCGTCGCAGTGAGCCGCCGCTGGCAGAACCGCCAGACCCAGGAGTGGGAGGAGGCGACCTCCTTCTTCAACGTCGTCGCATGGCGAGAGCAGGCTGAGAACGCTGCTGAGTCGCTGACCAAGGGCATGCGTGTCGTGGTCACCGGTCGCCTCGAGCAGCGCTCGTGGGAGACCGACAACGGCGACAAGCGTTCTGTTGTCGAGATCTCGGCTGACGAGATTGCACCCTCGCTTCGCTGGGCGACCGCTCAGGTCACGAGGAACGAGCGCAGCGGTGGAGGCGGCGGAGGCCGTCCCCAGGCAGCCGCACCAGCACCAGCACCCAACACCGCCCCCGACTACGGGGACTTCAGCGAGGAGCCCTTCTAATGGCAGGACGACCCAGCAACGCCCGCGCCCCTAAGCGCGGTGGCAAGGACTTAAAGCGCGGCTTCAAGAAGAAGCCCTGCCAGTTCTGCCGCGACAAGACCGTGTGGATCGACTACAAGGACCTGGGGACGCTCCGCAAGTTCATGTCGGACCGAGGCAAGATCCGCGCGCGTCGGGTCACCGGCAACTGCGAGCAGCACCAGCACGACGTGGCCGAGGCCATCAAGACCGCTCGTGAGCTCGTCTTGCTGCCGTACACGCAACGCACGGTCACCGAGCGCCCACAGGGCCGTCGTGATCGTGGCGATCGTCCCGACCGCGGTGACCGCCCAGAGCGTGGCTCTCGTGATGAGGCCGCGAGCGCCAGCGACCTCGAGGTGACTGAGGAAGAGATCATCATCGAGGACGCCGACGGTGTCGTCGTGGCCGACGAGATCATCGTCGAGGTCACCGAGGATGGGGGGGACGCCTGATGAAGGTCCTGCTCAGAGAAGATGTGCGAGGCCTCGGTCGCCGAGGAGACGTGGTCGAGGTCGCCGGCGGGTTCGCCCGCAACTTCCTCTTCCCCGAGGGCAAGGCCCTCGAGGCCACCGACTCGATGGCGGGTCAGGCTGAGTCGATGCGGCGCGCTCGGGACAGTCGTGACGCCAAGGACCGTGAGGCAGCGCAGGCGCAGGCCGCCCAGCTGGCCGGTGCGGTGATCGGGATCCAGGCCAGGGCTGCCGCTGGTGGTCGCCTGTTCGGCTCGGTTGGTCCGGTGGAGATCGCCAAGGCCATCGAGGCCCAGAAGGGCATCGAGGTCGATCACCACAAGGTGCTCTTGGGCGAGCACCTGAAGGAGACCGGACCGGCTGATGTCTCGATCGAGCTGTTCCATGACGTCGTCGTGGCGCTCACCGTCGAGGTCATCGCTCAGGGCTGATCCCCTCGAGCTCCAGCGCTCTTCGACGAGGCGCTCCTCCGAGATGGAGGGGCGCCTCGTCGCGTGTCACACCCCCTCGACATGCTGCGGGTGTGGAGCAACGCGCACCTTACCCACAGGGTTGTCCCCACCAAATCAAGAGGTTGGCCTGCTACCGCTCCCCAGCCTCCTTCGGCGACAGTTGAGTCCTCATGGTTCAAGCATTCGACGATTCACGACCTAGGCAGCTGCGACCGGCACCTGTCCCGACTGGTCCCCGGGTCCCACCCCACGATCTCGACGCAGAGGAATCGCTGCTCGGCGCCATGCTGTTGAGCCCTGACGCCATCTCGGTGGCGCTCGAGGCTTGCGAGGCAGAGGACTTCTACAAGCCCCGCCACGGCAACCTCTTCGCCGCCATCGCCCGGCTCTACGAGCACGGCGAGCCAGTCGACGCGGTCACCGTCACCGACGAGCTGCGCCGGACCGTCGATCACGATCTGGCCGGAGACCCCGCCGACTTGGTGGCGCTCCAGTCCTTGGTGCCCTCGGTGGCCAACGCCCAGCACTACGCCTCGATCGTGGCGGAGCACGCTCTGCTGCGACGGCTCGCTTCAGTCGCCGGTGAGATCTCGGACATCGCCTACTCGGCACCGTCGGACGTGACCGCAGCAGTGGACACCGCCGAGCAGAAGATGCTCGAAATCGCTGATCGTCGAAGCGCTGACTCCTTGGCCTCCCTCGACAGCCTGCTGGTCTCGAGCATGGATCGGATCGAGGAGCTCGCCGCGCGCGACGAGACCATGACCGGTACCGCCACGGGCTACGTCGATCTCGACAAGATCCTCGCCGGACTCCAGCCTGCGTCGCTCAGCATCGTCGGCGCTCGCCCCGCGATGGGCAAGACGAGCTTCGCCCTCGGCATGCTCACCCATGTGGGCGCGAACCTGCGAAAGCCAGCGCTGCTCTTCTCGCTCGAGATGAGCCACCTTGAGCTGACCCAGCGACTTCTGGCATCAGAGGCTCGGGTCGATGCGCAGAAGATGCGAACAGGGGCGCTCTCTGACCCTGAGTGGAGGAAGATGTCTGATGCGGTCACCCGACTCGCTGAGGCACCAATCTACATCGACGACAACCCGCACCTGACGATCATGGATATCAGGGCGAGGGCTCGACGGCTCCGCAAGCAGCACGGCGAGCTCGGCCTGATCATGATCGACTACCTGCAGCTGATGAGCTCGAGGACCAACGCCGAGAACCGTCAGGTGGAGGTGGCGGAGATGAGCCGAGGCTTGAAGATCCTCGCCCGTGAGCTCAACTGCCCGGTCGTGGCGCTCTCACAGCTCTCTCGCGGACTCGAGGCTCGCCAGGACAAGCGACCCATGCTCTCCGACCTGCGAGAGTCAGGCTCGCTCGAGCAGGATGCCGATGTGGTGCTCTTCCTCTATCGAGAGGAGGCCTACGACCAGGAGGCGCCGCCGGATAGGCGCGGCATGGCCGAGGTCATCGTGGCCAAGCACCGTAACGGGCCGACCGGCACCGCTCAGCTCGCCTTCCTCTCGCAGTACGCGCGCTTCGACAACATGGGGCAGCGGATCTGATCAGGGCCTGCTGGCGACATCTCCTCGACCGAGCGGGCGCAGGAGGCGACGGACCGTGGCGACGACGCCCCAGGGGGTCTCGTCTCTGACGACACCGTCTCGCTGCCAGCCTGCTCGCCGATAGAGCGCCTCGGCACGATCGTTGTCGGTGAGGACCCAGAGTGATCCGAGGCTGAAACCACGAGTTTCGAGCCGTCTGGTGGCATCGTCGAGCAGGACGTGGCCGATGCCTCGTTGCCAGTGCGCTGGATGGACATAGAGCGCCATGAGCTCGCCAGCATTGGCGAGGTCCTCATCACGGCTGAGACCGATGGTGGCGAAGCCGACGATCTCGCCATCGAGGAGCGCGACGGTGGTCTGGGGCCGAGCGTCATCATCGTGGCCAAGGTCGTAACGAGCTGCTCGATCCTCAGGGAGCAGGGCGTCGAGGAAGTCATCGTCGAAGATGCCGCGATAGCCCGCCTGCCACGAGGCCACGTGCACTGTGGCGATGGCTAGCGCATCCTCAGGCTCGGCTCGTCGGAGCACGACGCTCATCGAACGCTCCCCGTGCGGGACCTGAACTGTGACGCGAACGAGGGGCCGAGCAGAGCCCGACCCCTCGTTCCACGTGCTGATGGCGACGACGTGTCGCCAGTGATCACTTCGGCTGCATCCGGATGCCGGCGTCGATGCGGATCGACTCGGCGTTGATGTAGCTGTTGGCAAGCAGCTCGACTGCCAGCGTGGCGAACTCCTCGGAGCGCCCGAGGCGCTTCGGGAACAGGACGCCTGCGCCGAGACGAGCCTTGAACTCCTCGGAGGCCTCGCCTGAGCCGTAGATCGGGGTGTCGATCAGGCCGGGGAGGATGCAGTTGGCGCGCACGCCGATGGCCGAGAGGTCACGTGCGAGGGGCAGGGTCAGGCCGACGACGCCGCCCTTGGAGGACGAGTAGGCGACCTGGCCGATCTGGCCGTCCTCTGCTGCCACCGAGGCGGTGTTGACGATGGCGCCGCGGCAGCCGTCCTCGTCAGGGGTGTTGGCGCTCATCTTGGTGGCAGCCAGGCGGCACACGTTGAAGGTGCCGACCAGGTTGATCTCGATGACTCGACGGTAGAGGTCGAGGTCGTGGGCACTGGCGTACTCGCCGTCCTTGCCGATGGTGCGCGTGGCCCAGCCGACGCCGGCGCAGTTGACGACGCTGAAGAGCGGGGCGGCAGCGATGGCAGCCTCGATCGAGGCGATCACCTGGTCGGTGTTCGTGACGTCGGTCATGGCGAAGGTGCCGCCGATCTCGGTAGCCAGCGCCGTGCCGGCGTCCTCGTTGAGGTCAGCGACCACGACGTGCACGCCGCGGTTTGCGAGGGTGCGGGCAGTGGCCTCACCGAGGCCGGATGCGCCACCGGTGACGATGGCAGAGGTTCCGTTCAGCTCCATGGGAGAAGGTTTCCTTACTGTGTCGTGCTCGATCGACCCCGGGTGGGCGGATCGCACCCCTGATCTAACTACGGATGGCCTGGACCGGGCCACCTCGGCGCTCTTCGCCGTGTGCCCGGGCGGCGAGGATCCGGTCGAGAAGCTCGCGTCGCTCGGCGTCGGTCCACTCGATGCTGGCCCATGCACCGAGCTCTTCGCAGCGCTGGCGGTGCTCGAGGGCGAGGGGGTCAAGGCGATCGGTGAGGCCGACCTCCTCGAGCAGTTCGAGCCGCACCCAGAGGGGCACGAGCGCCGCGTCGGCAATGGTGACGGCTGGCCCAGCCAGCCAGTGGGTTGCACGCAGCCATGAGCCCAGCTGCTCGGTGGCGTGGGCCAGCGCCCTCGATGAGGAGGCGATGCGCTCCTCATCGGTGCCGTAGTAGATGCCGATCATGGCGGAGAAGACGACCTCGTCGACGAAGCGGGCTCGCTCGAGCGCCATCGCACGAGCCTGAGGGTCGCTTGGGACCAGGGGGGCGCCGTCCAGGCAGTCGTCGAGCCACTCGATGATCGGCAGCGAGTCGGCCCGATACGTCCCATCGACCTCAACCATGGGGATCTCCCCGAGTGGGCTGTGCTCGGTGAACTCGACCGGTGGCACGAAGCCGTCTGGGCGCATCTTCGTCGGCGGTACCTCGATCAGGTCGTGCGCGATGCCACGGTGGCCAAGCGCGAACGACACCCGGGTGGAGTACGGGCAACTCCAGTGGCCGAAGAGGGTCACCGACGGGCTCGGCGATGGCGTGGTCTCGGTCACCGGACCATCCTGCCTGACAGGGGGCGTAGCGTGGGAGCGTGCCAAGCGCGTACGACCTCGAGCTCGACGACCTCGCTGCGCTCTTGAGCGATGAGCCGGCCTATCGGTCCCGCCAGGTGTTCGACGGACTCCACGAGGGCCTTCGACGACCCCATGAGATGACCGAGCTGCCGACGAGGCTGCGCGACCAACTCGAGGAGGCCCTGCCGTCCGCGCTGCGTGTCGCCTCTGAGGTCACTGCGGATGATCGGATGACCACCAAGTGGGCGTTCACCCTGGCTGACGGGGCCACGATCGAGACCGTCTTGATGCGCTACCCCCGACGAACCACCGTGTGCGTCTCCAGCCAGGCGGGCTGCGCCATGGCCTGCAGCTTCTGCGCCACCGGCCAGAGCGGGTTCCGCCGGCATCTCACGACCGGCGAGATCATCGAGCAGGTGGTGGTGGCCGCCAGGGCAGCTGCACCCCGCCGGCTGACCAACGTCGTCTTCATGGGCATGGGTGAACCGCTGGCGAACTACGACCGGCTCATGGCGGCAGTGCGGCGCCTCAATGGCCCCCTCGGCCTGGGCGCGCGTCGGCTGACCATCTCGACGGTGGGTGTGGTGCCGGGCATCAAGCGACTGACAGCCGAGCCGTTGGCGGTGAACCTGGCTGTCTCGCTCCACTCAGCCAACGACAGGACTCGAGATCAGCTGGCACCCATCAACAAGCGCTATCCCCTGGGTGTCCTGGCGGAAGCGTGTGAGGCCTATGTCGAGGCGACGCATCGTCGGCTCTCCTTCGAGTGGGCGCTCATCGACGGGGTCAACGACACCTCACGCGATGTCGCCGAGCTTGCCGCCTACGCCAGGCCGTTGGCGGCACATGTCAACCTGATCCCGCTCAACCCGACGCCGGGCTACCTGGTTCGAGGTTCAAACTCGGCGAAGGTGGCGGAGTTCGCCGCTGGCTTGGAAGATGCCGGGATCACGGTCACGGTTCGCTCGACGAGGGGGCGCGAGATCGACGCCGCCTGCGGCCAGCTCGCCGCCAGGGTGCCGGTCGAGGTGACCACGACAGCGAAGAAGGGGCGAGATGCTCAGCAGAGATGACCTGAAGGCCAGGTTCGACCTCGATGGCAGGGTGGCCATCGTGACCGGTGGCTCGCGTGGGATCGGACGGGCGATTGCCATGGCACTCGGCTCATGCGGTGCGAACGTGGTGGTCTCGAGCCGGAAGGCGGCCGCCTGCGAGGCCACGGCCGCCGCGATCATCGCTGAGGGTGGGCAGGCGCTGGCCATCCCCGCCAACACCGGCGACCTCGGTGACCTCGACCGTGTGGTGGAGGGGACGGTGGCGACGTACGGAGGGATCGATCTCGTCGTCAACAACGCGGCCAACGCGCTGGCCCAGCCCATCGGGCAGATCACCGAAGCCGCGTGGACGAAGACCCAGGACGTCAACGAGCGTGGCCCGCTGTTCTTGGTCCAGGCAGCGCTCCCACACCTTGAGGCCTCAGAAGCTGCGGCGGTGCTCAACGTGGTGACCGTCGGCGTGTTCACCTCAGGGGCCGGCATCGCCCTCTACACCGCTGCCAAAGCCGGTCTGGCCCAGCTCACCCGGTCGATGGCCGCCGAGCTCGGCCCTCAGGGGATCCGGGTCAACGCGCTCGCCCCAGGCGCGGTGGACACCGACATGGTGCGAGCAAATCCAGAGGCGGCGATCGACGCCATGGCGAGGGCGTCGGTGCTCCGGCGCCTCGCAGAGCCCGACGAGATGGTCGGGCCGGCCTTGTTCCTGCTCTCGGGCCTGTCGAGCTTCGTGACCGGCTCCATCCTCGTCGCCGACGGCGGCCTCGCCTTCCACTAGGGAGCGATCAGGACACCTCTGGGGTACCGGCTCGCTCTGCCCAGAACCTCGGCAGCAGTCGGGCGACGACGCCCGCACCGACGATGCAGGCGAGCCCACCTGAGATGACCGAGAACTCTGTCGAGGTCAGCGCAGCCACCGCCCCTGCCTCGGTGTCGCCAAGACGAGGCCCACCTTGGACCACCGCCATCTGGAACGACGACAGGCGGCTTCGCATGTCGTCGGGGATGGAGCTCTGCAAGATGGTGTTGCGCAGCACCGCCGAAATCACGTCGGCCCAGCCGGCGATGGCCAGGGCGCCGAGCGCGACCCCGAGGGTCGAGGTGAAGCCGAAGATGGTGATCGCCACCCCCCAGAGCGCCACCGCGACCACCACCGCTCGCCCACGGCGCACGATGCTCTCGACCCAGCCGGTGGTTGAGGCGCCGAGGAGCCCGCCGATGGCTGGCGCCGCGTAGAGCATGCCGAGGCCAGTGGGGCCGACGTGGAAGACGGTGGCCGCCATCGCCGGGAACAGGGCTCTGGGCATCCCGAAGATCATGGCGTTCAGGTCGATCAGATAGACCCCTTGGAGCACCTGGCGCCCACGCAGGAACGAGAAGCCGTCGAGGATGGAGCGAATCCCTGCCCGCTGGCCACCACCCTCCGGCGGGAGGGGTCGCATGGCGAGCGCGGCGAGGGCCATGACGACGAAGCTCGCCGCATCGATGCCGTAGGTCCAGGCGATGCCGGCGCTGGCGATCAGGAGCCCGGCGATCAGCGGGCCGACGATGACAGCGAGCTGGAAGACGATTTGGTTGAACGAGTACGCCGCCACCAGGTGGCGAGGCGAGACCAGCATCGGGATGGCGGCGTTGCGAGCGGGGCTGGCGAAGCCGGTCAGTCCGGCCGCCAGCGCGCTCACCAGGTAGATGACCAACAAGGAGGGGTGGGCGGCGAGCGAGTTGAGCACGAGCCCGGCTGCGGCGAGGCAGCTGGCCGCTGCGGTGACGGCGATCAGGCTGCGGCGATCCACGACGTCACCCACGGTCCCGCCGATCAGGGAGCCGACGATGAGGGGGACGAGTTGGGCGAGGCTGACGAGGCCAACTTGGAGTGACGACCTGGTCAAGGCGTAGACCTGGAACGGGATCGCCACGGTCGTGAGCTGATTGCCGAGGGACGACACGAGCAGCCCGGCGAAGAGGAGACGGAAGTCCCTGCTCTCCCTGAGCGGCGCGAGATCGACGGTGATCCGAGGTGCCACCCCCCAAGGCTAGGGAACCTGGCGGCGGGACCCCACACCGTTGGTGTTCTCGCTATGGTCCTCCCCATGGCTGCAGCTGCTCTGGCCCTGGTGGACCGTGCTCGGTACCCGATCGACGAGCCCTCGAGCGAGGCATTCGCTGCCGTGGTCGCCGAGGCCCGTCGTAGCCTGGCGGAGGTCGGCTACGCCGAGCTGCCCGGGTTCATCACCCAAGAGGGGGTGACGGCGCTCTCGAGCGAGGCCGAAGAGCTCGCCGGACGAGCCTTCGCCTCTGGTGGTGTCGGGACCGCCTACCTCGAGCTGCCCGACGAGGTGGCCTTCGATGAGGCCCACCCGCGTCGGCACTGGATGCCCTATTCGGTCAGCGTGGTCAGCTACGACCTCCACCCACTCGACTCTGGTCTGCGTGCGGTCTATGAGTCCGACGAGTTGCTCGGACTGCTCGAGGCGATCCTCGAGCGAGGGCCGTTGTTTCGCTATGCCGATCCCTTCGGCGCGCTCAACCTCGCGGTCATGGGCGACGGCGATGAGTTGCAGTGGCACTTCGATCAGACCGACTTCGTCGTCTCACTGGCCGTTCGTGACGCTGACGTCGGTGGTGACTTCGAGGTGGCCCCCAAGACCCGCTCGGCCGACGAGGAGAACTATGAGCACGTGGCGTCGATCCTTGGGGGCGACGACACCGACGTCGTACATGTCGAGATGACGCCGGGGACCCTCCTCGTCTTCGAAGGACGCAACTCGCTGCATCGCGTCAGTCCGATCGAAGGCCCGACCTCGAGGTTGGTGAGCCTGCTGGCCTTCGATACCGAGCCTGATCGAGTGGGCTCTGAGCTGCTCCGGGCGATCCGCTACGGCCGCACCGAGCCCTTCGCTACCCCACCTGTGACGTGGCCGCTGTGATGGAGCTCGGCGAGGCCTTCGTCGGCCAAGGACCAGAGGCCGCGCACCTCAACACCGTCCTCGGTCATCGAGACGGTCCTGTCGGCACTGCGTGGGCCACGGCGCTCGCCACCCCGAGGGCAGGGCACGCCGCCTTCGTGGTCGTCGCGCAGCCGAACCTGCCAGCCAAACCGATGACGCTCTTCGTCAACAAGGCGACCATCGAGTCGGAGCGCCACGGCACCATGACCTGGGGTCCTGCCCAGCTCGGCGTGGCCTCTGGTGTCCTCGATGCGGTGGCGGATGGGACGATCTCACTCGCGTCGGTCGAGGATCTGGTCTTGATTGCCGCGGTGTGGGTCGATCCCTCAGCCGACGATGCCGACCTCGTGTTCGAGAACAACCGCGCTGCCACCGCACAGGCGCTCCGAGCGGGAAGACGCTCCCTGCCGGCGATCGGCGACGTCTTGGCGGTCAGGGACGAACCGATCAACGGCTACTACGTGCCAGCATCGTTGAGAGGAGACGCATGACCAAGCTCTACGCCGTGCTGCTTGGAGGATCTGGCGGTCCAGGGCGGCTCTCCGAGGACCACGAAACCGTGTTCGTCGTGGCCGAGGACCTCGCCGGTGCCAAGCGCCAGGCCAAGGCGAAGTGGCAGGGGCACGGCCGGGGGCACGTCGATGCGATCACGCTCGTCGATGTCGTGGACGGCCACAAGGTGCGCCTCGAGGAGAGCGACAGCGAGGCTGCGGTCGACTTCCTCTCCTACAACGACGAGCCCTTCGACGAGGAGACCGGCTCCTAAGCCAGTCAGCTGTTCAGCGCGCAGCGCGCAGGATCTCGAGCGCCTTGTCGGCGTGGGTGTTCATCGACAACTCGGATGAGATGACGCCGAGCAGGTGCTGATCGGTCCCAATGACGAAGGTGGTCCGCTTGGTCCTGAGCACATCGAGGCGACGCTTGACGCCGTAGCTCATGGCTACGGCACCGTTGACGTCGGCCAAGAGCGGGTAGTCGAAGTTGTTCGCAGCCGAGAAGCTGGCCTGCTTCTCGACGGTGTCCATGGAGATCCCGACCCGCTGCGCACCGAGCTCGTTGAACTCGGCGCCGAGGTCCCGGAAGTGGCACGACTCCTTGGTGCAGCCGGTGGTCATCGCAGCCGGGTAGAAGAAGAGCACCACCGGGCCGCTCTCGAGCAGCGAGCTGAGCGTGCGGTCGACGCCCTCCTGGTCGGGGAGCGTGAAGTCAGGTGCGAGATCGCCGGTGCGCATACGCCCAACCTAGCGACATCGCCTCCGCGTCGCTCAGCCCTGGAACCGGAACCCCACGCCTCGCACGGTCAGTAACCGGGTCGGGTTGGCGGGATCTGCCTCGATCTTGCGGCGCAGCCGCTTGATGTGGGTGTCGAGCGTCCTGGTGTCCAAGAGGTCTTGATCCCACCAGAGCGCGTCGATGCACTGCTCTCGGGTGACCACCACGCCGGCGTGCGCCATGAGGAGCCAGAGCAGGTCGAACTCCTTGCGGGAGACATCGATCACCTGGCCCTGGTCGGTCACCTCTCGGCGCGAGCTATCGAGGCGCAGGCCCCCGACCTCCACGACGTCATCAGGGACCAAGGCGACCTCGGAGCGGCGAAGCACGGCTCGGATCCGAGCGGTCAGCTCGCGCAGGCGGAAGGGCTTGGCCACGTAGTCGGAGGCGCCGAGCTCGAGGCCGAGCACCACGTCGACCTCGGTCGAACGCGCGGACACCATGATGATCGGCACCTCAGAGCTCAGCCGCATCTCCCGGCAGACGTCGGTGCCGGGACGATCCGGGAGCATCACGTCGAGCAGGACGAGGTCCGGATGAGATCGATGGAACTCTTCGACGGCTTCGGCACCATCTGCGGCCAGGACGACGGCGAAGCCCTCGTTGCCGAGGCCAGAGGCCAGCGCATCGCGATACGACGACTCGTCGTCGACCACCAGCACGACCTGGCGCTGCGCTGATTCGACCTCTGGTCGAGCCGCAAGGGCGCTCATAGAGCTCCGGGACCGAGGAGGAAGGACCTGCGGC
>CAITOG010000408.1 GCA_903893955.1 uncultured Actinomycetes bacterium | reverse complement strand
GTCCCGCCGCCGAGAGCGCCAGTGGCCTGACGAGCGAGGTGGCGCTCGGTTGGGTCCTCCTCGACCTGAGAGGCGAGGAGAGGGCGATGGCGAGGAGAGCACCGATCAGCACGGCCTGGGCTCTGGTGTCGGTGCCGTAGTAGACGCGGTCGATGCCGGCACCTCCGTCGTAGAGGACCGCCATCGCCGCAGCGGAAGCCAGCGCGCCGACGCCGGCTACAGCGCCGAGCGCCCGACGAGATCGGGTGAGCCGAAGGACGCCGAGCACCACCAGCGGCCAGACGACGTAGAACTGCTCTTCGATCGAGAGCGACCAGGTGTGGAGCAGCGGACGCGGTGCGCTCAAGCCTGCGAAGTAGCCCTGACTGTCGAGGAGCAGGTGCCAGTTGTTGACGTAGAGCATGGTGGCGATGCCATCGCCCCTGATCGAACTCACCGTGTCGCTCGGGGCGATGGTGACTGCGTAGATCCCGATGGCGACCAAGAGCACCAGCAGGGCAGGGAGGAGCCGTCGGACACGGTGGCCCCAGAAGCGCAGGAGCCGGATGGTCCGAGAGCGGCCGAACTCGGCCAACAGGAGGGCGGTGATCAAGAAGCCCGAGAGCACGAAGAAGACGTCGACGCCGAAGAACCCGCCGCCGAGCCAGCTCACCCCACCGTGGAACAGGACCACGAGCACGATGCCGAGGGCTCGGACGCCGTCCAAGCCAGGGATGGTGGTGACCGGCGGCTCTGGGTCGGTGGTTTCGGGCTGCGCAGCCTCGTCGATCGGCGCTGTCGTCGTCATGCTGCGACCGGACCTCGTGCGCTTGGCACCGACCCGGCGCCGAGCTTGGCGGCGTTCTTCGCCCGCCACCGCATCAGGGGCTTCTCCATCAGGTACCACGAGGCGATGGCGATCCCGAAGATGATCGCCAGGCGAGCCAGCTCGGTCGGCCAGAAGCCCCAGCCAGTCTGGTTCGGCTGGAGGGCGAGGTAGACGGGGAAGTGGAGCAGGTAGACGGTGTACGAGAGGTCACCGATGAACACGAGGACGCCGAGGCCGGCGAACTTGGCACCCAAGCTGGTCGGGCACACCACGAAGTAGATCATCAAGATCACCGAGGCGATCGTGGTCAGGGGGATCCACCACAGCGCCACGTCACGGCTGAAGAGCGGCGCGTAGATCAGGATCCAGATCAAGAAGGCTGTCGACGCTGCGGCCAGCGTGGTGATCACCGCCTTCGCCCACGTCCCCCACCCGGTCAGCCACCCGTCAGCGGCCAGCAGGCCGAGGAGGCAGCCGGCGAAGAGGGCGTCGGCTCGTGGATCGAAGGCGTAGTAGATCCGCATGAACGTGACGTTGGTGAAGGGATGCGCGCCGAGGACGAGGAACAAGCGGTCACCCGCGCTCAACAGCAGGCCGGCGATAGCGAAGAAGTAGGCCAGCTTGGCCCGATGGGTGGCGATGGCGATGACCATGAGCAGGGACCAGAGGATGTAGAACTGCTCCTCCACCGAGAGCGACCACGTCTGGGCCAGGTAGCCGAAGAACGGAGCATGGCCGAGCGCTTGGCGATAGTCGGCGTAGTAGAAGAGCGCGGCGGCGCTGTCGCCCCACACCCGCTGGGCGGCATCGGCGACGTGCACGATGCTGGCGTAGATCGCCAGCAGACCGACGGTGAGCAGGAGCGGCGGGAGCAGCCTTGCCGCACGGCGCTCGTAGAAGTTCCGCAGGGAGATGCGGTCGTTGCGCTTGCCTTCGGCGCTCAGCATGGCGGTGATCAAGAAGCCCGAGAGGACAAAGAAGATCTGGAGCGCGACCCAGGTGCCCGGCAGCGTGTGGAAGTTGGAGTGGTAGATCAAGACGGTGAAGAGCGCGAGCGCTCTGACACCCGTGAGCGGTGGGCGGTTGCCGAGCGAGAAGCCACGCCGCCTCGTCGAGGTGGTCGGGGGTGCGGTGGTCGCCTCGTCCTCGGCGCTCGGCGAGCTCATCTGCGGGCGATCGGCCGTGGGCATCGAACGGGCCGTCCCATCAGCGAGATCGTACCGCACGTCCTGCTGGAGCCCCGGGGGCACAATGGGTCGATGGACCTGAGCGCCGGCGTGCCCGACACCGAAACGCCGGCGGTCTCGAGGAGTCATCGACCGAGCTCGTCGGTCGCCCATCGGTGGCCCGCTCTTGCGCTTCTCTCGGCGCCTGCCCTGCTCGCGCTGCTCGGTGCGTGGGCCTATCGGTGGGTCGACGAGGACGCCTTCATCAACTTCCGAATCATCTCGAACCTGCTCGCAGGTCGTGGCCTCGTCTACAACCCGGGCGAGCGGGTCGAAGCCGACTCCGACCCGCTCTGGGTGCTCAGCCTGGCGGTCCTGCACGTGCTCACTCCCTTCTGGTCGATCGAGTGGCTCTCGGTCATCCTCGGTGTGGCGCTCACCACTGCAGCCTTCGCTCTCGGTGGCCTTGCCGCCTGGCGGCTCCTCGGCGGCGACGAGCGCTCGCCGGTGGTCCCGGTCGGGATGCTGGTCGTCGCGGTTGTTCCAGCGGTGTGGGAGTTCTCGACCTCTGGTCTCGAGACGTCGATGGTGTTCGCCTGGTTGGCGCTGTGCTTCTGGCTCCTCGTCCGCGGCCTCGCTCACCCTCGAGCCTTGTGGGGCGCGGCTGTCGTCGTGGGCCTTGGCACGCTGATACGACCAGAGCTGGCGCTGACGTCGCTGATCCTGCTGGTGGTCGTGGTGGCGCTCGGCGTGCCCGTCGCCAAGCGCTCGTGGCGACGGGCGTTCGGTCTCGTCGGAGCCTCGGCGGCGATCCCGCTCATCTTCGAGCTGTTCCGGATGGCCTACTACGGCCTCCTGGTCCCCAACACAGCGCTGGCGAAGGACGCGGGGGCGCAGTGGTGGGGGCAGGGGTGGCGCTACCTGTGCAACCTCGTGGTGCCCTATGCCCTCTGGCTACCACTCGCCCTCGGCGCCGTGCTGGTGGTGGTCGTGCTGCGCGACTTGCTGGCCGCCAGAGATCGTCGTCGAGCCCTCGTCTTCGTGGCACCGGCGGCAGCGGGGCTCGCACAGGTGCTCTGGGTCACGAGCATCGGCGGCGACTACATG
>CAITOG010000407.1 GCA_903893955.1 uncultured Actinomycetes bacterium | reverse complement strand
GTCCGTCGTGCTGCTCTGGCCGCTGCTGACCAAGGGATTCACCACCAACCTCCCCGTCGGTGCTGATGCGGTCCTCGACTCTTGGGGCTTCTCGTGGCTGCCCTTCGCCATCGTGCATGGCCAGAACCCGTTCTTCACGACGTTCGTCGGCTACCCCGGCGGGGTCAACCTCCTCGCGAACACGACGCAGCTGGGCCTCGCCTTCGTCGAATGGCCGGTTACCGCCGTGTTCGGACCGATCGCCTCGTTCAACCTGGCGTGCCTCCTCGCCCCAGTGCTGACCGGGGGCTCGACCTATCTGCTGGCTCGTCGCTTCAGCGAACGATGGCTCGTGGCGTGGGTTGCCGGCCTCTTCTTCGGGTTCTCGAGCTACGAGCTCGTGGCGCTCAGCTCATTCCACTTCCAGCTGGTCTTCGTCCCACTAGTGCCGCTCTTCTTCCTCGCACTCCACGAGCTCCTGGTCCGACGCCGCTGCTCGCCGCTCCGCCTTGGCCTGGGCATCGCCGCTCTGGTGATCGGACAGTTCTTCATCTCAACCGAGGTGCTCGTGATGACCACGATCTTCCTCGGTGTGGCCACAGTTGTCTCGCTCCCCTTCGTCTGGCGAGCCCTCCTCGACGCCAGCCGCTACGTCATCGTCACCCTGGTGACCGCAGCCGTGACAAGCATCGTGGTGCTCGCCTACCCACTGGCGATGACCTTGCGAGGACAGGGAAGGGTCTCGGGCCTCGAGATCCTCACGCCGCAGGCCTACCGGGCAGACCTCCTCGGGCCGCTGTTCCCCACCGTCGGCCAGTGGATCGCCCCTGCGCATGCGGCGTCGATCGCGGCACACTTCGCCTCAGCCAGCTCGGAGAACTACTCGTATCTCGGCATCCCCCTCGCCCTTGTCCTCGTCGTCGGCACGGTGGCTCTGTTCCGCCGACGGTTGGTGCTCGTCACCGGCATCAGCGCTGCGGTGGCGTTCATCTTGAGTCTGGGAGGTGCGCTGGCCGTCGCTGGGCTGCCTGCCTCTACGCAAGGCACCGTCGCCATCGGGACCTGGTTGCCCGGTCGGCTCATCGAGTCGCTCCCGCTCCTCGAGAACGTGATCCCCTCTCGCTTCGCCATCTTCACCGCGCTCGGGAGCGCCCTGGTCCTTGCCGCCGTGCTCGAGGCGCTTGCTGGAACACAGCCCCCGACGAGTTGGCCGCGCCGGGTCGGCTGTGTCGCCATCGTGGTGGCCTGTGCGCTCCCGCTCATCCCCGCGCTTCCCCTGAGCGAGGCCGAGCACTCGGTCCGCTATCACACGCCACCAGGGTTCTCATCGATCATCGAGCACCACGTCCAGAATGAATCGCCGATCATCACCTACCCCTACCCGACCGGTGCGGACATGTCGGCGGTGCGGAACCAGCAGGCTCTTGGCTTCCCGTACAAGATGCCGGCCGGCTACTTCAGGGTCCCCCAAGGACCAGCCCACGCGGTCGCCTTCGACTCGACCTATGGCTACGGCTTCGCCAACCTGCCGGGCGAGGTCCTCTTCGACCTCCAGACCGGGCATGCACAGCCGATCACCATCGACCTGCAGCTGGCGTTCATCAAGCAGCTCCATGAATGGGGCATCACCAGGTTGGTCGCCACGTTGCAGGGGCCATCCGCTTCCGAGCAGGGCAGGTACCTGAGCACCCTTCTCGGCCCGCCTGTGGCACACAAAGGCGTCACGTACCTTTTCGCAGTCGCCGGTTGACCAGCTCCTGACGAGAGGAGGTGGTCAGGCGATGGTGACCGCTGGATCCAAGAACACGTCCTGGATCGCATGAATGAGAGCAGCGCCCTCATCCATCGGACGCTGGAAGGCCTTGCGACCGACGATGAGTCCCTGGCCACCGGCGCGCTTGTTGATCACAGCGGTCCGAACAGCCTGCGCGAGGTCGCTGTCGCCCTTCGACTCACCACCAGAGTTGATCAGGCCGATCCGACCCGCATAGCAGTTGGCGACCTGCCACCTGGTCAGGTCGATCGGGTGGTCGGTGGTCAGCTCGTCATAGACCTTGGGGTCGGTCTTGCCGAACTTGATGGCGTTGTAGCCACCGTTGTTCTCTGCCTGCTTCTGCTTGATGATGTCCGCCTCGATGGTCACGCCGAGGTGGTTGGCCTGGCCGGTGAGGTCGGCCGAAACGTGGTAGTCGGCGTCATCGGTCTTGAACGCCGGGTTCCGCAAGTAGCACCACAGCACGGTGAACATGCCGAGACGGTGCGCCTCAGCGAAGGCCGCTGAGACCTCCTGGAGCTGGCGATCCGACTCAGGCGAGCCGAAGTAGATCGTGGCGCCGACGCCGACGGCACCGAGGTCGGCGGCCTGCTGCACCGAGCCGAACGAGATCTGGTCGTAGGTGTTCGGGTAGTGGAGGAAGTCGTTGTGGTTGAGCTTCACGATGAACGGGATGCGGTGCACGTAGCGACGAGAGACCAGGCCCAAGACGCCGAGCGTCGTGGCGACCGCCGAGCAGCCACCCGCGATGGCGAGCTCACAGATCTGCGCCGGGTCGAAGTAGAGCGGGTTCTTGGCGAAGCTCGCTGCGGCCGAGTGCTCGATGCCCTGGTCGACCGGCAGGATGGACAGGTAGCCGGTCCCCGCAAGGCGGCCGTGGCTGTAGACGTCGCCAAGGCTGCGGAGCACCGACGGGGTGCGGTCCGACTGCACGAAGATGTCGTCGATGTAGCTCGGCCCAGGAAGGGTCAGCCACTCCGACGGGAACGCCGTGGCCTTGTGGTTCAGGAGGCTGTCCGCCTCGTCTCCGAGAAGCTGCTCAAGGTTCATGGGGCGATGGTAACGCACCGCGGGTCACTCCTCAGGAGCTCCGGGGCGCTCCTCTCGCCTCGTCGTCCCATAGAGCGAGACCACTCGTGCCACCGCGGTGACCAAGAAGATCTGCCCGACCAATGCCTCGGTGATGACGAGGGTCCTCGCGACCTCGGTATGCGGCGTCAGATCGCCGAAGCCGAGCGTGGTCAAGACGACGAAGCTCAAGTAGATGAAGTCTGGCCGGATCGGGTGGACCGGCTGGGCGAGGAACGGGGCGGCGATGGCGAGCTTCGAGAAGCCGTAGAAGAGCTGGGCGAAGACGAGCCCGATGAGCACATAGGCATCGACCGCTGCCAGCAGCGTGGCACCCGAGATCGTGATGTGGCCGAGGAGGTGTCGGATGATGACCACCACCGTCACCGCCATCATCAACCCGAGGCTGATCGGCACCATCGGCCCGACGACATCGACTCGGCCGAGGACGAAGATCAAGGGGAGCACCGGGAGCAGGATCAGGACGAGACGAGCGACGATCCGCACGCGCCTCGGTGCCGCCGCAGCATCAAGAGCGAAGAGCGTCGTCGCCCCCACGATCACGAAGCCTGCCAGCGCCGCTGCCCGATCGCCCGGGAGCAGCATCAGGACGACATAGTTCAAGACGACCAGCGCGAGCAGCACGCCGAAGCGATCTCGGCTCCACGCCAGCCATCGATCGTGCCGCTCGGTGATCTGCGCCCTCACGTCGAGGCGCCTCCTCCAGCGGGCCGACGCCTGCGACGTGGCGGCCGCACCGGGCCGAGCTCCTTGAGTCGCTCCTTGACGTCGTAGGCCTTGGGATCCACGTCGTAGACCATCGTGAACATCGCACGCGCCCTTGGCACATCGCCCGAGCGGTCGTAGAGATCACCAAGCTGGTACCACTGACGGATGTGACGATCGCCCGGGTTTCGACGAGGCCGTCCCGCGCCGGACTCTTCAAGGAGTGCGATCGCCTCTGACATCTTGGAACGGTCAGCGAGGCTGCCGGCGAGGACGATCCTGCCCTCAGCCAAGACGTCAGGGTCTGGCGAGTTCTGTCGAAGCTCCTCGAAGAGCCGTTCGACGACCCGCGGCCGACCGGTGGCCCGAGCGCAGTCCATCTCGAGAGGCAGGTAGATCGGATCGTCCTTGATCTGTCGATACGCCTCGAGGTGCCGTCCGGCGCTCCGCCAGGTTCCCGATCGGTACGCAGCGAGCCCCGCGATCTCTCGTACCTCGGGGACGCCTGGAGCGTCGTCGCTCAGGCGACCGGCGAGCCGGGCTGCTTCCTCGAAGCGATGGCGGTCGTAGGCCTCGATAGCCCGACCCATCTGATCTACAAGCTTCTCGCGGCGATAGGCGGTCGAGTCAGCGGCTGCCTTCCGAATAGCGGTGGCCACGTCGCCTGGCACCTCGCGCACAGCCCGGCGGGGTTCGACGACCTCAGCAGCAGGCGCTTCGATCTCGTCCTCGAGCAACACCCACTCGTCCATCGGCGGCGGCGGGCCTGACGGCGTCGGTGCCTCACGGGTCGCTGGCCCGGTCGAGCGGACCACATGTGCGCCTCGACGGGCCACAGAGCCCCAGGACTTGGGCATCGGTCGCTCTTGACGACCCCGGCTCCCGCCCTGGCGATCATCGCGTCGTGCCCGATCGTCACCCTGGCTCCGGCCGGCACGACCAGGAGCTGACGAGCGCGGCGGGCCACCAGGCTTGCCGGACCGACGAGGACTACCAGACGACGTTGTCT
>CAITOG010000406.1 GCA_903893955.1 uncultured Actinomycetes bacterium | reverse complement strand
TGCTCCTGCTCCGCTTCGAGGTGGCCACAGGATCGCGCTGGTGGCTTGCCGCAGCGCTCGGCCTGGTGTGTGCTGGCACACTCCTCGCGCTCGCGCCTCGCATCCACGCCAGAGTCGACCTCAAGGGTCAGCTGGCGGCGTCGACGGTCGCACAGATGGCGTTCATGCTGCTCGCGGTCGCCCTCGGCTGGCCCCTGCTGGCCTTGACGCACCTTGTCGGTCACGGGCTCTACAAGGCAGGGCGGTTTATGGCCTCAGGAGGCGCCACCGAGGCGCGAGCCCGGCTTCGGCGGCGCGCACCGCGCGGCATGACCATCGCCCGAGTCCCCCGGATAGCTGGGGCGATCGGCCTCCTTTTGACCGCCGCCATCTTCGGTATCGCTGCGGGTGGCGACGTCCTCGCGGCGATGGGGGTCTTCGGCCCGGCAGCGGCAGTGGTGTGGTGGACCCGCACCTCGAAGCCGATCGATGGGGCGCTCGTCAGCGTCGCAGGCCTTGCAGGTGGCCTCGCCCTCTACGGGGGGATCCTCGTCGCGGCGAGCGCCATGCTCGGAGGGTCGATGCCAGCCGGCCTGCTCCAAGCGCCGTGGTGGTCGCTCGGCGCCTGCGTCGGGCTCGTCGCGGGGCTGACCGCGAGCCGGCGAGCGGCAGGGCGCCCAACACCTTCGAGCGTGTCGCAGCTCACCCAGCAGCGCACGATCCAGGTCGAGGAGGTGGCCGCATGAGCACGACAATCGTGATCGACGACATGATCAACAGCGCATCGAGCGTGGTCGGGGTCTCGTGGCCCCTCGATCGCTCGGTGGCAGCGAACCCGCTGCTCGACATGCTCGAGGAGAGCTTCGCCCAAGCGTCGACTCGAATGGGAGCACGCCTGGGAGTCGATCCATGGCCAACGCAGCAGCACATCGACGAGGCGGTTCGCAGGGGCTTGCTCCCGAGCGGTGCGAGCACGACCACACGAGTCGTGACCAGCCGACCTCTGACGGTGCTCGAGCGTGCCGATCTGACCGGTGCCTCCGGGGAAATGGCTCGTGCGGCCGTCGGTCAGCTGCTGCTCGAGGCGACGACGGGGGAGGGGCTGGTCGGAACAGTTCTTGAGCGTGCGCGCCACAGCTTGCTCTCGCCGGGCAGCTGGGTCCGAGCACCCCGCGCGGTGCGAGAGGCGGTCGCCAAGTTGCTCGAGAGTGGTGATCTTCAGGAGCTCCTTGAGCGTCTCGGCGGCTGGAGCAACGTCGAGATCGAAGAGGAGATGGCGCGCCACTTCGCCCGGCTCCCGGGTTGGTCTGCATGGGCAAAGTGGAACGATCTGTGGGCTCGATCTGCCCATCGGTCGGCGGTGTCTCGAGCTGAGCTGTTGACGCTGTCGCTGGCGATCGATCTGGGGTGGCTCGAGGCGCTTGGTGGCAACCTGCCCGCAGCGCCCGCGCCACTCGAGGTCCCAGCTGACAGGACAGGCTTGGCGTGCCTCGAAGAGCTCGAGACAGCCGTGCACGGTGCCATGCTCCGCACGCTCGCGCCCAAGGAGCCGGTGGCGCTTGACCCGCCTCGATTCGAGGTCGTGACGTGCATCGATGTTCGATCTGAGCCTCTCCGACGGGCGCTCGAAGAAGATCCACGGGTCATGACGTTTGGGTTCGCTGGCTTCTTCGGGGTCCTCGCCACGGTGACGCCAGCGGGGGAGGACGAATCCCATGAATCGCTCCCGGTCCTTGTAGCGCCAACAGCTTCCATCACCGGTGGTCCTGGACCGACAGTCGGCGACGATGAGTTGGTCGCAGCAGGTGGAACGCTGGCGGAGCTCACCCACGAACCGACTGCCATGTTCGCCCTGGCTGAGGCGTCGGGCTTCCTCGGGTCGCCATGGCTCCTCGCCCGCAGCTTCCTCCCATGGGCGAGGCCGACGAAGCGGATGGTCGACGGTGCGTGGCACCTCGAGGCCGATGCACTCGTCGACATCGCCGAGGGAGCGCTTCGAGGCATGGGCATGACCAGCGGATTCGCGCCTGAGATCCTTTTCTTGGGACACAGCTCGACGACGGCCAACAATCCTCACTTCGCAACCCTCGAATGTGGCGCCTGCGCAGGGCACGGGGGAGGGCCAAACGCCGCAGCGCTGGCCGGGATCCTCAACGACTCCATCGTCCGAGCGGGTCTCCTCGAGCGCGGCATCGACATCCCTGCCACGACCATGTTCCTCTCTGGTGAGCACGACACCACTCGGGAGCTGGTCGAGGTGCACGGCGGGGCGTCGGGAGAGCTCCTGGCACTTCTCGAGAGGGCAAGCGACGAGGTGGCACAGGTTCGGGCAGGGTCGACTGCCCGAAGCGTCCGGGCTGCTCGCCGTCAGCTCGATCGACGGGCCCGGGACTGGGCAGAGGCTCGCCCCGAGTGGGGGCTCGCTGACCATGCGGCCTTCATCGTCGCTCCGAGATCCTCAACGCGAGGTATCGACCTGGCAGGGAGGACGTTCCTCCATTCCTATGACCCCGAGGCCGATCTCGATGGCTCGATCTTGGGTTCGATCCTGGCCGCACCGGTGGTGGTCGCGCAGTGGATCAATGCCACCTACTACTTCTCCACGGTGGCGCCAAGCGTCCTCGGGGCTGGCGACAAGACGCTCCTGAACCCCGTCGGTGACTTCGGTGTGATCGAAGGTGAAGATCCAGACCTTCGGTTCGGGTTGCCATGGCAGTCCGTCGCCACCGGCGAGCGACCGGTGCACCTGCCGGTGCGCCTCCTGGTTGCAGTCGAGGCACCGCTCGAGCGGATCGATGCCGCAGTGGCGTCATCGGAGATGGTCCGTCAGCTCGTCGAAGGGCAGTGGCTCTGCCTGGTCGGCCGAAGCGGCCCGCTCGAGGGCTGGCAACGGCTGGAGCCGGGCAAGGGATGGGTGGCGGCATGAGGAGCATGCATCGGGCTCGACGCGGCTGCCTCGTCGACACCGCAGATGTCGAGGCCGCCGGCTTCCGGGTGAGCACAGCGTCCCGATCGAGCCGCCGGGTGGTGCTGCACCGACGGGCCGATGGTTGCTGGAACGTGGTGGACGAGTCAGAC
>CAITOG010000405.1 GCA_903893955.1 uncultured Actinomycetes bacterium | reverse complement strand
TCTCGACTCGCCGGCATCGCGATCATGTCCTTTTCGCTGTCGCTCCTGGCCAGCCGGGGCGGCGTGGGTCCCTTTGCTCCCGATCTGCTGGTGGTCCTCGCACCTGCGGCGACTGCAGTGGCAGCGATGGTGGGCCTCGGGCTCGCAGCCTTCGAGATCGATCTTCCGGGCTTCGGCTTCGGGTGGCGACAGGTGGCTGTCTTGGTGGGAGTCGCAGCGGCTCTTGTCGGCTTGATCCCGCTGGTGGCGGATTCGGTGGACGGTCGGTGGAAGATGCCGTCCAATGGCTATGCCGACACGCTCCGGTACCTCGACACCCATGCACAGGCGCAGCACAGGATCCTCTGGCTCGGCGATCCTCGCGCTGTCCCAGGGGGCTCGTGGTCGATTGAGCCCGGCTTGGCCTGGTCGACCTCATCGGGAGGGCTGCCAGGACTCGCCAACATGCTCGCTCCTGCCCAAGCAACAGCAGGGGAGGCAGTGACTGGCCCGCTGGCACTGGCTCTCGATCACGAGACAGTCCGCCTCGGACACCTGCTTGCCCCGACCGGTGTGACCGACATTGTGGTGGTGACCTCGACCGCGCCGACGTTGCCGGGTGTGCAGCGCCCGCAGGTTCTTCAACCTCCCGGCGACCTCATCCCCGCCTTGGAACGCCAGAACGATCTCGTTGAGGTCCCCGGTGCTGGCGGCACCATCGTGTTCGAGACGACGAGCTCGGTGCCGTCGGTGGCGGTCCGGAACGTTCCAGTGACACAGGCAGCGTCGCCGACCACCCCTGGCGCGACCGCTGGATGGCGCCGGCTCAAGGGCGCCGAGATGACAGGACCAACCGGTTCAGGTGCACGCTCTGGATTTGCGGGGTTCGCCCCTTCCTCTGATTTCCAGATCACGAGCAATGGTGCAGTCGTCGCCACGCAGTCGATGTTCTCGTGGGCTCAGACCGGCGGCATCTCGCCTGGGACACTCAGCGTGACCTTGAATGCCCTGCCGCTCAACGGGCTGCTTGCAGCTGCCACGTTGGGGTCGTGGATCGTGCTGTCGCTGTGGTTGATCGGTCGGCATCGATGGCTCGACTGGTGGTGGCGGCCTCGTCGAGCGCGCCGTCGACGGCAGCGTGCGATCGGTGACGAACAAGCGGATGAGGAAGTGGCATCGTGAGCGCCGCTCGTCATCGACAGGCAATCGAGCGGCTCGGTCGTCCGGGTGTCCTCTTCTTGAGTGGGATCTCGCTGGGCGCACTCGCCATTGTCAGCGTCTCGACCACCTCGAGTTCACCTGCTGCTCCCGAACCGGGACCAGCCGGCGTCGTCGCATCGCCGAGTGCTGAATCCTCGTCGTGGACCTGCGGCGGGATGACAGATGGCTCAGACTCCGTGGCCGCCGGAACCGTGATCTTGACCAACTCGACCCGCCAAGAGCGCACTGCCACCGTGACGGTCATCGATGACGCCGGGCACACCGCGCAGGACAAGGTCACGATCGGTGCCCTGGCGACCTCCACCGTCGGGGTCTCAAACCAGCTGAGCGGCGGGACCTGGCTGATGGCTCAGGTGCTGGTCGACGGTGGCGGGGTCTTGGCGAGCGAGCAGATCGCTGGGAGCCAGGGCCGGACGCTGAGCGACTGCGGATCGAGAACATCGTCGACGTGGCAGTTCACCGGAGGATCCACGCAACGGGGGCAGGCGCTCACCATCTCGCTTGCCAACCCGACGGCCACGCCGGCGGTCGCGAACGTGTCGTTCATCACTGCCAACGCAGGCGCCGCCACCCCCCAGGGATCGCAGGGCCTGGTGGTCGGGCCACACGCAGTGGTGGCCGTCCCGGTCCAGAACCTCGTGGCGCACGGTGCAGATCTGGCGAGCGACGTGACGGTGACCCAAGGCCGGCTCGTCGCCTTCGCCACCCAGGTGTCCACGTCTCCTGTCGGGGTTGGCGTTGCACTCGGCCAGGCGGAGCTCGAGGCGACATGGGTCCTTGCACGGCAGGTGGCGTCGCCTGGAGCGACGATCACCATCGACATGGCCAACCCGACCTCGGCATCACAGGTCGTGGTGGTCAGAGCTCGGATTCCATCTGGATGGCTGGCCCCGTGGCGCCAGGTCGTGGACCCCTACACCGTCTGGTCGCTCCAGATCTCTCCGACCAGTCGTGTGCCGAGCACCGACGTGGTGGCGGTCAAGGTGCGGGCGAGCGGACCAGGGGTCAGCGCCTTCGCCACCACCCAGGTGGCTGGGGCGTCGAGCGGTGGGTGGGGATCGACACCACTCCAGGCGCTGCCCAAGGGTCCGAGCACCGTCCTCGTCCCCAAGGTCCCTGGTCTCGATCGTGACGGCATCACCGTGTTCAACCCAGGAGCATCGCCGATCACGGTGCTCGGCGAGGCGCTCAACCCGCTTGGCTCCGCCACCATCCGACAACTCACCCAGGTCATCATTCCGGCCGGAGGGATCGTCTCGGTCGGACCGAGTGTGCTGAGCCACATGGCCGGCCAGGCGTTGACGGTAAGCGGGAGCGGCCCTCTGGCAGTGGGGGAGACCATCACTGGCTCAGCGGTTCCAGGCGTCGCCATCCTCCAAGGGATCCCGACGTCCTGAGCACCCCTTCTCGGGAGCGCCTACGTGAAGGTCAGATCGAGGTGGGGTCGCCAGGCCACGACGGTGGCTCCCAAGCGCCACCAGCGCCTGCGGGGTCGTCGAGGATGGTCGGCGCGCTCGTCGAGTCACCAAGCGATGAGCCGCTGAGCGCTGGCACCGACTTCTTGCCGGTCGCGTGGACCGGGCGCCCATAGGCCTGATCGACGAGACGGCCAACGGTCGCACCATCGATCGTCTCGTTCTCGAGCAGGGCGTTGGCGATCGCCTCGAGGCCAGACCGGTGCTCGGAGAGCACGTGCATGGCCCGGGTCTCAGCCTCTCGAAGGATCTGCTCCACCTCGTCGTCGATGAGGCGGCTGGTGTGCTCGGAGTAGTCGCGCGTGTGCATCAGGTCCTCACCAAGGAAGACCTGACCGGCTGACCCCCACGCCATCGGACCAATCTTGGAGCTCATGCCCCACTCACGGACCATGCGACGAGCGAGCTCAGTGTTGCCCACGAGGTCGTTGGCGGCACCGGTGGAAAGGTCGCCGTAGATGATCAGCTCAGCCACTCGTCCACCCATCCTGACGCACAGAGAATCTTCGATCTGCTGGCGTGGGTGGATGTGACGCTCCTCCATGGGCATCTGCATGGTCACACCGAGCGCCATGCCTGTCGGCAGGATGGTGACCTTGTGGACCGGGTCGGCGTCTTCGAGGACATAGGCGATGAGCGCGTGGCCACCCTCGTGGTAGGCGACTCGCTCCTTCTCTTCGTCGCTGAGGACCATCGAGTCTCGTCGCTGGCCCATCAACACACGGTCGCGAGCTGATTCGAAGTCGATCATCGAGATAGACGTCGACCCTCGCCGCACCGCGTGCAGCGCAGCCTCATTGACCAGGTTCGCCAGGTCGGCACCGCTCATGCCGGGCGTTCCCCTCGCCACGAGCTCAAGGTCGACCGAGGGCTCGGTCTTCTTGTTGCGGCAGTGCACCTTGAGGATCGGCAGGCGCTCGTCCAAGTCTGGGAGCGGCACGACGATCTGGCGATCGAACCGTCCAGGGCGCAGCAACGCCGGGTCGAGCGTGTCGGGGCGGTTGGTGGCGCCGATCATGACGACACCCTCGGCGCCTTCGAAGCCGTCCATCTCCGAGAGCATCTGGTTGAGCGTCTGCTCGCGCTCGTCGTGGCCACCACCGAGACCGGTGCCGCGCTTGCGACCGATCGAGTCGATCTCGTCGACGAAGATGATCGCAGGTGCCTGCTTGCGGGCGGTCTGGAAGAGGTCGCGCACACGGCTCGCGCCGACGCCGACGAACATCTCCATGAAGTCAGAGCCCGACACCGACAAGAAGGGCACGCCTGCCTCGCCGGCCACGGCACGCGCAAGGAGGGTCTTGCCGGTTCCGGGCGGACCGACGAGCAAGATCCCCTTTGGGATGGTGGCACCGATCTCCTTGAAGCGCCCCGGGGTCTTCAAGAAGTCGACGACCTCTGAGATCTCAAGCTTCACCCCCTGGTAGCCAGCAACATCGGCGAACGTGGTGGTTGGCCGGTCCTCGTTGAACAGCTTGGCCTTGGACCGACCGACCGACATGATGCCATTCATCTGGCCTCGAGCTTGGCGCCCGACGAAGATCATCATGCCGGCGAAGATGGCGATGAAGAAGATGTAGGGGAGCCAGGTCGCCAGAGTGTTCGATGGGGTGACGACGTTGACCTCGACGCCATCCGCTCGCACCTTGTTGATATCGCTCTGCAGCGGTGGGTTGAAGCCCATCGAGGTGTACTTCGTCCCGTTCGACAAGGTCCCCGAGATGGAACCGGAGGTGTTGTCGAAGGTCGCGGTCTTGACCTTGTGGGCATTGGCTTCGTTTAGGAACTGCGAG
>CAITOG010000404.1 GCA_903893955.1 uncultured Actinomycetes bacterium | reverse complement strand
GTGGCGGTCAATGTGACCAGACCACTGCTGCTGACGGTGCAGCTCTGCAGCGTGACGCCTGAAGGCTGGGCTGCCCCGAGGCCACCACACACGGCGCCGCCGAAGTCAGAGGACGTTCCGCTCAGCTGGAACTGCTCCTGCTCGCCGTACACACTCAGCGTGTTGTTGGCGGTGTAGGGGAAGCTGAACTGCACGTTCTTGATGCTGTGGCTGGGCACCGAACCGCCACTGGTGAAGGTCACCGGGTAGTTCGAGTTGTATGCCGGGCTGCCAACGGTGGTTGCCGTGCCGATGTCGTCGGAGCACAGGTTGCCAGTGGCAAGCAGCGCGTTGATGACGACGTCGAAGTAGTCAGTGCTATTGCCGCCCGTGTCTGCAACCCCGGTGCTGAGGTTGAGTTGGCCCTCGTTGGGTCCAGACGCGTACGGGGTGTAGGTGTTTCCTGCAGTCGCGGCTACTGGAAGCGTCGAACCACAGTTGGAAACGACATCAGGGGTCGGCGAGGTCCAAGTACCTGAGTACGTAGCTGGCTTCTTCGCGGTGGCGGGCTTCTTCACGAGGCTGATCGTCAACGTGCCAGGCTGGTAGCCAGTTCCCTTTGACGGGGCGATGACCTGCTGCTGGATGAAGAAGATGTTGTCGCCGGTGGGTCCCTCGACCGATGCCTTGATCTGCGTCGCAGACTGGGTGATGATCGAGTTCACCGTCAGCGGCGAGCCCAGAAGGGCGTAGAGCCCATCACCTGAGATTGAGCCGACGATCGAGCTGGTCGTCACTGCGGGCAGGTTGCTGCCGTTGATGATGAGCGTGTAATTCTGAAACGGAGCAATCGTCGTCACCGTGCTGTTGCCCGTGTCCTTGAACACGACCGACGACAACGTCGGCGTCTTCGCTCCTGCAGCGGTGACGCCGATGGTGGCGACTCCAGCCATAGGCAGTGCGAGCGCCAAGGCCCCTGCCAAGATCCTGCGATTCATGGTTTCCCCTCATTCCCCGTCCAACTCTCGCTGCACGGGCTCATATGTCATGGTTGCCGACATTGCTCATCGGTGTCCTCGCCCCCCGGCGATGTCTAGTGAGCCTTGTCACTTCATCGGCAAGTTGCACCATAGGCACGTGAAGGGGGCCGCGCCAGTCACCCCCCAAAGTTTCTCGAAAAATTCAACATCGCCCGTTGTGTGCCGTTTGAAGGCCTCGGGGAGTGATTCGAGCAAGAGTCACCTCGGCCGCGCTACGGCTGGAGGAAGGGTGAGGGAGGTCCTCGTGGTCATGCCATCTTCGGTCCGCCTGTATGTCTCGATGACGGCCGCTCGCACCTTTGGCGAAGCCGTCCGACTCCCCCGGTACGGTACGTTGCCCGCCCGGTGAAGCGACGATGTTCGTCCTGGCAAGTTCGGCCGTAGGTAAGACGGATTCGTCAGCCCGCCCCTGCATGTGAGCAAGCCTGCGTCACTGTTGTCTGGATCAATGCCAGTTGTCGGGCCATTTCTTGTCCTCGCGAGGTGGCTTGGAATTGAGAGTTGAACTCATTGAGCTTGGCTTCGTTACCCGCGCGCGCCGCCTGGGCAAGGCCAGAGGCGTATGCCAGCATCGAGCTCTCCCAGGTGGCGAGCGAGGTCGCCGGGACGATGGATTTCAGAGTTGGTGCCAGTGATGACAGCGTGCTCTTGATATCGGTGACAAGCGCCGGCACCGAAGACGGAGACGCGCCCTTCGCCCCGACGCCGCTCAAGCCGATCGTGAGGACATCGGCACTGACCTGCTTGAGTCCTGAGGTCAGGACACCGCACTCTTGGCTACTGAGCTTCGGAACGGTTGTCGCAACCGTCGTCGTGGGCTTGGCCTGGGCGGATGTACTCGAGGACGAGCACGCTGCGGTGAACACGATGAGCAGTGACAAAGCGGCGATGAGCGATTTCCTTGCCAAGTTGATCTCCCCGATCTCGTGCCTGCACGGTGGGTACAGCGCCACCTGATCGTAGGGCACTGGGCCTTCTAGGTGGGAGCAGCCGGTCGAAGCGACGGCCCCGCTGCTACCTCCCCGTAAGCGCTGCGATCTCGGAGGGGACGAAGGTGTTCTCCTCCGTCGATTCAGCCTCGACGAGTTCGGCCATTGCGGTCGCCACCTCGAGGGGGTCCATCTGATCGGCGGTGATGGCGTCGCCGATCATCTTGTAGATCTCCGAACCCGCGGAGGTGACCGCGCCGTCGCCGAACCACTCCCACATCGAGGCGGCCATCTGGTCGTTGAAACCCGTCTGGTACGGGCCAGGGTTGAGGAGGCAGACGTCGACGCCGAGACCGGCGAGCTCTGCACGAAGTGCACGTCCCATCGCCTCGAGTGAGAACTTGGTCATCGAGTACGGCCCGAAGGTCGGTGCGACCAGGTAGCCGGCGATCGACGAGACGATGATGATCCGACCCGACCCGCGCGCCACCATCTGGGGGATC
>CAITOG010000403.1 GCA_903893955.1 uncultured Actinomycetes bacterium | reverse complement strand
TTCACCGTCTTCTCGGCGAGGAACATCTCGTCGGCGATCTGCCGGTTGGTCTTGCCATCGGCGATCAGGTCCAGGATGCGGCGCTCCTGGGGCGAGAGCCGTTCGATGCGCTCTTCCTCGGAGGCTCGCTGCTTGAGTCGAGTGCGGACCTGGGCGACCAGCGAGGGATCGAGGAGGCTGCCGCCAGCGGCCACCGTGCGGACCGCGGCCACGAGCTCGGCGGACCGGACCTCCTTGAGGACGTAGCCCGACGCACCGGCCATGATCGCTGCGAACAGCGCCTCGTCGTCGGCGAACGAGGTGAGCATGAGGCACCCAATGCGAGGATCGTTCTCCTTGAGCCAGCGGCAGACCTCGATGCCGCTCCCGTCGAGGAGCCGGACATCGAGCACGGCCACATCGATCTCGGGCACCTCTTGGCCGACGACCTCGGCGACACTGCCTGCCTGGCTGACGACATCAATGTCGTCCTCCGAGCCGAGGAGGTCGGTCAGGCCGCGTCGAACCACCTCGTGGTCGTCGACGAGCAGCAGTCTGATCATCCGGTCCTCCTCAGCTGAGCCTGTTGATGTGCCAGCGAAGCAAAGCGCCTCTGTCGTCAGATCCTGTGAGCTCCGACCACCCGCCGCGTGCCTGTGCTCGCTGGGCCAGGTTTCCCAGCCCACGACCTGGGGTCGCTCCTTGAGGATGGTAGCCACAGCCGTCGTCACGCACGATCAAGGTGAGGCTCCCTTCGAGGACGGTCACGCTCACCCATGCACGGGTGGCGCCTGCATGGCGCACCACGTTGGTCAACGCCTCTCGGACGACGGCCTCGAGGTCAGCCCGTGCCGCGTCGCCGACCGACTCGTCGAGGAGCCCGCTCAGCTCGACACTGACATCGAGGCCCAGCCGGCCGCCAGCCTCGTCGCACAGGTCGAGGATGCGGCGTCGCAGCCCGTCGTCTCCGCTGAGGTGCGGCGTGGAGATGGCGAAGATGGTGGAGCGGATCTCCCTGATGGTCTCGTCGAGGTCGTCGATCGCCGCATCGAGCCTGCTCGAGGCATCGTCGCTGATCCCAGAGCGTGCAAGGCCCTGGAGCGAAAGTCCGACGGCAAAGAGTCGCTGGATGACCGAGTCATGGAGGTCCCGCGCCATGCGTTGGCGCTCCTCGGCGATGCTCAGCTCGGCCGCCTGCTTGCGAAGCCGTGCTTTGTCGATGACCAGGCCGGCAGCGCGGCCCAAAGTCGTCACGAGCTCCTCGTCCTCGCTTGAGAAGGGCGTGCCATCTCGCTTGTCGCACAGGTAGAGGTTGCCGAACACGGCCCCCTTCCCGAGGCGGACCGGCACACCGAGGAAGCTGGTCATCGCCGGGTGATGGTCCGGGAAGCCGGTGCGGCCCGGGGCTGCGGTGAGGTCGTCGATCCGCAGCGCCTCAGGCTTGGCGATGACTGCGTGGAGGATCCCGAGACCGACGGGAAAGTGGCCGATCGCCGCTCGCTGTTGGTCATCGATGCCCACGGTGACGAACTCGCCCAGCTGGGTGCCGTCGGGGCTCAGGACGCCGAGGGCTCCGTAGCGTGCGCCGACCAGCAGCGTGGCCTGCGAGACGATCTCCTTGAGGAGGTCAGCGAGCTCGGCATCGGCTTCGATCGACAGAATCGCGTCGATGACGGCTCTGAGCCGATCGGGATCCCTGATCGCCTCTGCCGCCACGCCGACACCCTAGCGACCAGCCGATCGATGTTCTGGTTCAGACGGTTGCCCAGCTCGTCCGCTCACCTCGGACCAGGTTGAGTGGCAGCGCGAGCAGTGTGGTGTCGTCGGTGACCACCGAGCCGAGTCGGCTGGACGAGATCGCCTCGCGAGTTGGGTCGCCTGGATCGAGCGCCCGAGCGATCCCTGTCACCCGGACCGACCAGGTCTCGTGCTGGTACCCCTCAGCCCCGTCGACCTCGAGCGCGACCACATCGCCTCGGGTCGCAGCATCGAGCTCCGGGCCCGGGCCCACCACGGCCACGACGTCATCGTCCAAGACGGCCAAGAACACCGGATGGGCTTCGGGCAAGCACTCGACCGAGAGGAGGAGGCGACCATAGGGGGCTGCTCCCAAGAGGCGCAGGGACTCGGCACGGGTCAACTCGACACGTGCCGCTGATCGCTCAGCCGGCGCTGGCCCCGTCGGCTTGGCTGCCCACCTCTTCGCCATGTGGTGATCGTGGCAGCGCCACG
>CAITOG010000402.1 GCA_903893955.1 uncultured Actinomycetes bacterium | reverse complement strand
CTCGGCTACTTCGTCCTCTTCGCCTTCTTGCTCACCGTCCCCTTCGAGGTGGAACGAGCCATGGACGGATCGCCGGTCTCCGCCGGTCTCGACCTCCTGGCGCTGCCGCTGGCGCTCGGGCTGGCGGCACCGCTCGCCGGTTGGATCGCTGGGCGCCTCGGTACGGCAGTGTCAGGCCTTGCGGCTGGGTTGGTCGCTGCCATAGGTGCGGTCGTCGCCGCGCTCTCTGGTGGCGCGACGCCCATGCTTGTCTTCGGACTCGCCATCGTCGGCGTCGGCCTCGGCGTCTTCAACACGGTCAACAACGCTGCGGTGATGGGGGCCGTCCCGCCTGAGCAAGCTGCGGTTGGGTCGGGGCTGCTCAACACGGTCCGCGGCCTCGGCACCGCCTGTGGCCTTGCGCTTGGCGCGGCGCTCTTCGACGCTCTCGGCGGGGCAGCGACGATCGACGAGACGGTGCAGGCAGCGTTCAGGGGCTCAGCGATGGTCTTCGGTCTCGTGATGGTCGTGGCCGGCGCCCTGTCGTTCTCTGCCGGACGCCATCTCGCCGGTCCAGTCGAGATCAGTGTGGCGCCGGAGTAGCGGCCCGGGCGTCGTGGCACTGGCGGCACTCGCCGAGGACGGCGAAGTGGTGCGGGTCGACGATGAAGCCATGTCGCTCGAGCGCGCCAGCTCGCAGCTGTGCGAACAGGTCGAGCTCTGCCTCGATCATCGCCCCACAGCTCTGGCAGACCAGATGTCCGTGTTCATCGTGCCGGAGGTGGTAGGTCGCCGGCCCTTTGCCAGCGTGGCTGTGCTCGACGATGCCGACCCGCTCGAGCTCCTCGAGGATCCGGTAGGTGGTGGACGCAGCGACGTCGGGACTCATCGCCTGGACGTGACCGGTGACCTCCTCGGCGGTGAGGTGCCCCGGGTGTGCGGCGAGGGTCTCAAGGACGAGCCGCTTCGTCGGGGTCGCCCGCCCCCCAGCACTCCTGATGGCCTCGAGTCCTTCGTCGACGACGCTGTTCGTCGAGTCCGAGGATGCCATAGGTGCAGGCTAGGCCTCGTCGAGGATCGCGGTCCGCTCGTCGATCGAACCCGCCTGCCCAAGAGCGTCTGGGTCGACCACGCGATACCCCCGCTGTGCAAGGCAGCGAGCGAGAGGATGCGTGGTATCGATGACGATTGCCGACGGGCTCCAGAGCTCGGTGTCGATCTGTGTCACCTCGCTGAGCGCTGCGGCCAACGGTCGCCACGTCGACCTGTCGTCGGGGTCGACGACCTCTGCGAGGTCACGGGGTAACGGGAGCGGAAGGTCGCCAAGGCGGTGGCGCCAGAAGCCACCCTCGAAATCGACTCGGTGGTGAGAGCCGCCGTCAAAGTCGACGAGCCGAACGGTGTGACCGTCGCTCGCCAGTGCCCGGGCGACGTTGGCGTCGCCGTCGCCAGCTCGGGTGGCGCTGACCACGATGATGTGGCGGCGCAAGCTTGCCGCGCCCGTCGTCACCGATTGGTGGGCGACGACGGAGGTGGGGTCCGGGACGTGGCGGCGCGGGACCGGCGGTGCTTGCAGCCAGCCGGCAAGCCGAAGGTGCGCCTCCTTGGCATGCTCGTCGAATCGAGCGAGTGTGGCGTCGTCGAGCCCGGCAGCCTCCATCTCGGTGCGATGGTGGGCGACGAACACATCGAAGTCACGCCGCACCGCCGCCACACCTTCATCTGGAAGCTGGTGCCGCGCGGCGAAGTAGGCCCGGTTCACGAGGATGCTCCGGCGATCGGTGGCGACCCTGTCGCTCCCTCGGGTCGAAGATGGCAGGTAGCGATGCACGACCGCACCGTGCTGCGCCACCCGCACGATCCACCCGTGGTTGAGAAGTCGCCGCGCGAGGTCGGTCTCGTCGTGGAAGTAGTCGAACTGTTCATCGAAGCCACCGACGGCTGCTACCGCATCGGCACGAACGACGAGGTTCGTGCCGATCGGGTAGTCGAATGTCCCGGCTGCAGGCGTCTCGGTCAGCCCTCGAATCGGTGGCGTCAAGACCACTGTGGCGTCACCGGCTCTCGTGCAGCGGCTGTAGCGGGCCTGGAGCGAGTGACCGGTGTAGTCGAAGACCGGGCCGCCCACGGCAGCAACCTCTGGATCGTCGAAGTGGGGGAGCAGGTCAAAGAGCCACCGCTCGGTCGGGATCGCGTCGTCATCTAAGAACCCGATGAACTCTCCGGTCGCTGCACCGAGGCCGAGGTTCCTCGAGACAGAGAGGTTCCGAACCGGGTTCGCGATCACCGTCGCCACATTCGCCAGACCTT
>CAITOG010000401.1 GCA_903893955.1 uncultured Actinomycetes bacterium | reverse complement strand
GTCCCAGACCTTCGGCATGGACATGGACCTCGTCGAGGGCATGCGCTTCGACAAGGGCTACATCTCGCCCTACTTCGTGACGGATCCTGAGCGCATGGAGGCCGTCCTGGAGGACCCCTACATCCTGCTCGTCGGCTCGAAGATCACCAACGTTCGCGACATGCTGCCGGTCCTCGAGAAGGTCATGCAGTCGGGCAAGGCGCTCGTGATCATCGCCGAGGACATCGAGGGCGAGGCCCTTGCCACCTTGGTGGTCAACAAGATCCGTGGCACGTTCCGCTCGGTGGCCGTCAAGGCCCCTGGCTTCGGCGAGCGCCGCAAGGCCATGCTCCAGGACATCGCGATTCTCACCGGTGGTCAGGTCATCACCGAAGAGGTCGGCTTGAAGCTCGAGACGGTCACCCTCGACCTCCTCGGCTCGGCTCGCAAGGTCGTGATCACCAAGGACGAGACCACCATCGTCGAGGGCGCGGGCGCCGATGACGACATCAAGGGTCGGATCAACCAGATCAAGTCCGAGATCGAGAACACCGATTCTGACTACGACCGAGAGAAGCTTCAGGAGCGGCTCGCCAAGCTCTCCGGCGGTGTGGCCGTCATCAAGGTCGGCGCCGCCACCGAGGTGGAGCTCAAGGAGAAGAAGCACCGCATCGAAGATGCCGTCTCGACGACCAAGGCAGCGATCGAGGAGGGCGTGGTGCCCGGTGGTGGTGTTGCACTGCTCCGCTCGCAGGCTTCGATCCTCGAGGTCGCAGCGATCCTGCAGGGCGACGAGGGCACCGGTGCCCGCATCGTGGCACGTGCTGTCGAAGAGCCTCTCAAGCAGATCGCCGAGAACGCTGGGCTCGAGGGTGGCGTCGTCGTCGATCGGGTTCGCAACCTGAAGAAGGCGACCGAGGGCCTCAACGCTGCGACTGGCGAGTACGAGGACCTGCTCAAGGCTGGCGTCATCGACGCTGCCAAGGTCACACGCTCGGCGCTGCAGAACGCTGCGTCGATCGCAGCCTTGTTCTTGACCACCGAGGCCGTGATCGTCGACAAGCCCGCAGAGGGCGCGCCGGCGATGCCTGGTGGCATGGACGACTTCTAGTCCCCACCCCCCTTGTGGGACTCAGATGCTTCGGGCGGCCCTCTGTGGGCCGCCCGAAGCGCGTCTGGGCTCAGACCGCGAGAGATGGCAGAGGCCGCAGCGCGTGGCTAGGTTGAGGCGGACCATCGACCAATTACCTGATGTCTGGGGGAGCCACCATGGATGAGACCGTCCGACAGCACAAGATCGTCCTCGACGAGTCGGAGATGCCGACGACCTGGTACAACATCATCCCCGATCTGCCGGAGCCGCCGCCGCCCGCATTGCACCCGGGCACGCTCGAGCCAGCCGGACCGGACGACTTCGCTCCACTGTTCCCGATGGACCTCATCATGCAAGAGGTCACGACAGACCGCTACGTGGACATCCCCGGCGCGGTGCTCGACGTGTACCGGCAGTGGCGGCCCACCCCGCTGTTCCGAGCCCATCGCCTTGAGCAGGCACTCGGCACGCCAGCGCGGATCTACTACAAGTACGAGGGAGTCTCCCCGGCAGGCAGCCACAAGCCGAACACTGCGGTGCCGCAGGCGTACTACAACGCCAAGGCAGGCGTGAAGAAGCTGACGACAGAGACCGGCGCCGGACAGTGGGGAACCGCGCTCGCCTTCGCCTGCGCCCTCTTCGATCTTGAGTGCGAAGTGTGGCAGGTCGGTGCGAGCTACGACCAGAAGCCCTACCGACGCTTGATGATCGAGGCTTTCGGCGGTGTTGTCCACCGCTCGCCCTCTCCGCTCACCGAAGCAGGCCGGCGATTCCTCGAGATTGATCCCAATCACCCTGGTTCGCTCGGCATCGCCATCTCGGAGGCAGTCGAGATCGCCGCGCCTGACCCTGAGACCCGGTACGCCCTCGGCAGCGTCCTCAACCATGTGCTCCTCCACCAGACGATCATCGGGGAGGAGGCGATCTTGCAGTTGGCCAAGGCTGGGGAGACCGGGCCTGACGTGATCGTGGGATGTACTGGCGGCGGCTCTAACTTCGCCGGCCTGGCCTTCCCGTTCTTGCGCGAGAAGCTCGACGGCAAGATCTCACCGATCATCCGCGCTGTCGAGCCAGCGTCGTGCCCGTCGCTCACGAGAGGCACCTATGCCTATGACTTCGGTGACACCGCGGGCATGACGCCGCTGATGAAGATGCACACCCTCGGCCACGACTTCGTGCCGGATCCGATCCATGCCGGTGGCTTGCGATATCACGGGATGAGCCCGTTGATCAGCCACGTCTACGAGCTCGGGTTGATGGAGGCCATCTCGGTTCCCCAGACCGAGTGCTTCGCCGCCGGTGTCCAGTTCGCCCGGACCGAGGGCATCCTTCCCGCGCCTGAGCCGACCCATGCGATCGCCGCCGCGATCCAAGAGGCGCTGCGGGCGAAGGAGACCGGCGAGGAGACGGTGATCTTGACCGCACTCTGTGGCCACGGGCACTTCGACCTTGCTGCCTACGATGCCTACCTCGCGGGGCGGATGGTCGACGAGGACGTCACCGCCGAGCGGATCGCCGAGGGGATGGCCACCATCCCGTCGGTGGGCTGAGCTGGGGACGTCGGCGAGGAGCGCCACCTAGCATGGTGTCGTGAACACCACCTCGAACCCTGCCCCGCTGACCCCCTCGGTCGGCTGGAACGTCGTCCACCTCTTCGTCCGGTCGGCTGGCGATGCTATTGATCGGATGGCTGTTGCCCAGGCGGCGGCATCCGCCGAGGAGGCTGGCTGCCAAGTCATCTTCGCCGCCATCGTCGGCCACAAGGCCGACGCGTGCGTCATGGCACTCGGCGAAGACCTCTGGGAGCTCCGGAGGCTCCAGACCGCTCTCGTGGCAGCGGGCCTTGAGGTGGTCGAGTCCTACGTGAGCCTGACGGAGGTGTCGGAGTATGCAAAGGGCGTCCCTGAGGCGATGCTTGAGGCGCGCTTGCACCCCACTCTGCCGCCTGAAGGGATGCGGGCGTTCTGCTTCTACCCGATGTCGAAGCGCCGCGGCGACGCGCACAACTGGTACGCCCTGCCCTATGACGAGCGCAAATCGCTCATGATGGAGCACGGTCGCTCCGGCCGCGAGTTCCACGGACGGATCCTCCAGGTCGTAACCGGCTCGACTGGACTTGATGACTGGGAGTGGGGCGTGACCCTCTTCGGCGTGCGTCCTGATGACGTCAAGGAGTGCGTGTACACGATGCGCTTCGATGAGGCGTCGACGCTCTATGCAGAGTTCGGCCCCTTCTACACGGGCATGGTTGGCTCCGTCGACGAGGTCCTCGGCGCCGTCACGCGCTGATGCACTCGACGACCGACCGCCTGATCGAGCACCTCGGTCAGATGGGACCGTTGGTGGTTGCCTTCTCGGGCGGCGTGGACTCCACCTACCTGGCGGCAGTGGCGGGCCAGGCGCTTGGCAGCGAGGTGCTCTGTGTCACCGCTCGCTCGCCATCGATGCCTGAGGCGGAGGCGGCCGAGGCGTCTGAGCTCGCCTCGTCGCTCGGCTTGCGCCACCTCGTCGTGGACACTTATGAGCTTGATGACCCCCGCTACGCCGCCAACGGTCCTGACCGGTGTGCGTGGTGCAAGACGCACCTCATGGACGCCCTCGGCCCGGTCGCACAAGCACGCGGTGGGACCGTGGTGCTCGGTGTCAACGTTGATGATCTGGGCGATCACCGGCCTGGACAGGAGGCCGCGGCACAGCAGGGTGCGCGCTTCCCCTTGGTCGAGGTCGGGCTGACGAAGGCCGAGATCCGAGAGGCATCGCGGGCGCTCGGGCTCGCCACGGCGGACAAGCCCGCCTCGCCGTGCCTTGCGAGCCGCATTCCTTATGGGACACCGGTGACGCTGGGAACGTTGGGCCGTGTCGAGCGGGCCGAGCGCGCTATCAAGCGGCTCGGATTTTCCGACGTTCGGGTCCGACATCACGGTGACGTTGCCCTGGTCGAGGTACCAGAAGTCGACCTCAGCCAGGCACTCGAGCAGCGCGCCGCCATAGTCCTCGCATGTCGAGACGCTGGCTACACCTTCTGCTCGCTCGATCTCGAGGGGCTCAGCTCGGGGCGCCTCAACAGGAGTCTCGACTAGCGTTTGGAGTGATGAGCGAACTGATCCGTGTGCGAGTCAAGCTGACGTTTCCAGAGTCGCTGGTCCGAACGCCGGTCCTCGCACACCTCGTGCGTGAGTTCAACGTGGACCCTGACATCCGCCGAGCCGACATCACCGACTCGGTCGGATGGATCGTGTGCGAACTCGATGGGACGGCAGAGAACATCGATGCCGGCGTGGCATGGCTGCAGACTGAGGGTGTCGGCGTCGACCTGCTCGGCGACGTCCTCGAGAGCTGAGGCGACTACGCCCGAGGTGCGGTCGGCAAGATAGCGACGAGGTACTTGCCCATGTCGACCTCGAAGCTCGGGTCGAGGTCCTGGAATACCAGGCCGAAGGGCATCGCGAGCATCGACATGACGAAAGCGTTCACGTCGATCGTCTCAGGGAGCCATCCTTTGGCGATGAGGCCGTTGACGAGCTTGCGAAGTTCCTCGATGAACATCCGCTGTTGTGGAGCGATGGCAGCGGCGACCACCGGATCATGCTGTGCAGCCGCGAGCGCGTCGAGGCGACGCCGGCGGACATCTGCATCCATGAATGCTCGTGAGTACGAGGTGGTGACGACCTCGAGCAGGCCGACAGGGTCATGGGCCTCGTCGAAGGCACTTCGCATGAGGGCAAGGTCCTGGAGCAAGATCGCCGAGTAATCGCGCGCGTACGCTGCTGCGATAAGGGCGTGCTTCCCGTCGAAGTAGTAGTAGAGCAACGTGGGAGAGACCCCTGCTCGCCTGGCTACCTCTTGGACGCGAAGGCGTGTTGGTCCCACCTCTTGGAGGACCGCGAAGGCAGCGTCCACGATTTGGAGTCGGACCTCCTTCTCGTCGCCTGCCCCCGGTGGCTGTTGTTGGGTGACCTCCATGGGCTGCTCACGCTACCACCGGGTTTGAGGATCATTCAGTCGCCCAGTGGTGGCATCAGACCTGCCAGCCAGCCTGGTTGATGCCTCTCGGCTCATAGAAGAGGCATCCCTCTGGGCAGGCGAAGGGTAAAGGTTCGTTGGCGTTGAGCTTGCAGCGTTCCGTTACCTCGCCTTGCGAGGCTTCGCGGCGCACATAGTGACGGCAGTCATCTTTGACGCTCATGGCCTCCATCATGGCGCACGCGAGTGCTCACAGGTGTGGGTTGCTAGCGTGCGGCAGATGGAGCGGGTGGTACCTGAGCGAGTCCTACGACGTTGGTCAGAGTCGCTTGCTGCTGTGGCGATGACCGGCCTTGGGTTCACAGAGAGCCAGTACGAGGCTGAGCGCTTCGAGGAGATCCTCAAGATCGCGGGCGACATCAAGGCCGCAGTCGATGAGGACCCAGAGATTGAAGACGCCGAAGGTCACGTCCAGGAATGGATGAAGCGGATCGGCAAGGGCGTCCCGGGCTACCAGACGCCAAAGGTTGCGGTCGGAGCTGCGGTTAGCAATGACGACGGCGACTTGCTCCTGATTCAGCGAGCGGATTCAGGCGTCTGGCTCTATCCGACCGGGTGGTGCGATGTCGGCTATTCCGCTGCTGAGGTCGTGGTCAAGGAAGTCGAGGAGGAGACCGGCATTGAGGTCGAGCCGATCAGGCTGATCGCAGTGCTTGACGGCCTCCGCTTGGGCATGTCGCGGATCCCGATCTACTCGCTGCTCTTCCACTGTCGGGCGATTGGAGGAACTTTCAAACCACATCCGCTCGAAGTGACCGATCTTGGATGGTTCAACGAGAGCAACCTTCCAACTCCGCTCGTCGGCTACGAACGATGGGGAACGCAGGTCTTCGGTGCGCTCCGAGGCGAGATCACCGAGGTGCTCTACGACACAGTCCGCGCACCGACTTGGCGAGGCGAAGGAGAGAAGTGAGCGACGTACGCATCGAGGAGGTCGTCGTCGTCGATCCTGAGCTGACTGAGGCGATGCATCGGTTGATTCCTCAGCTCTCGTCGTCAGCGAAGCCAGTGGAGTCCTATGACCTCGAGTCGATTGTTTCGTCTCCCAGCACAACGCTGTTTGTGGCTCGGAGTGGGGATGAGATCGTCGGGACGCTCACGTTGGTCCTCTTCCGCTCGCCGACTGGTTCTCGCGGCTGGATCGAGGATGTCGTCGTCGACGCCGGCGCAAGGGGCATGGGGGTCGGGGAGTTACTTGTGCAAGCTGCCATCGACCTGGCACACAGGGCGAATGCTCGGACAGTTGACTTGACATCGAACCCTTCCCGCGAAAATGCCAATCGCCTCTACGTTCGATGCGGATTCAAGCAGCGAGTTACCAATGTTTATCGGTTTTCTTTGGAGGGCTGACGTCGCGGTCCTGTGGCTAGATTTGGACCATGAACCCGCTCGATGACGTCTCGAGGTCGCCCATCGGAGTGTTCGCGTGGGTGCGGGGGGACGGGACGCCAGGGTCATGTCCAGTCACTCCATACGTAGTCAATGGCCAGGTGGTAGTCACATCCCCCCTCGCGTTCACAGCAAAGGCGGCGGCGGTGCGACGCGATGCCCGTGTCGCGCTCCTCGCTGGTGGGCAGCTGGCGGTCGGAAGTGCTGAGGTCTTCGTCGACGACAGCCCACGATGGTTCGACGAGAACATTCGGGAAGCGGAGATGGAGAAGTTTCCGCCAACGAGGAGCATCCTGGCGGTTCCCGGACATCGTTGTCTCTTCCCTTGGTATGTCGGGCGGATCGTCATTCGGTTCACGCCAGACTCCATCGAGCGTGTCGAGGGTGGTGACGAGATCACAGCGACGCAGCTCGTCAGTGGGAAGCTCCGTATCGAACCGATCCTTGTTGAGGCTGATGGGGCACCCGCCGCGGCGGATCTGCACGATGGTGCCGCCCAGATCCTCTTCCACGAAGAGCACGAGAACATGGCTGACCTACGCCAAGTCTCCTTGAGAGGCTCCGTCAGCGAGGGACGGTTCCTCGAAATCCACCGAAGTGGTTCGCTTGCCCCCAGCCCCACCGGGGCTCGTGCTCAGCTCGGAGAGCTGAGGTCGATGGCGCGGTCTGCGAGACGGAACAGGGACAAGATCAGTTCGTGGCGAGCGGCATGAGCAGCGATCGGGTTTCTACCGCTTCGAGGGAGACCAAGGTTTACAGGTCTTCTTTGGCGGGCTGAGCTCAGTTCTTGACGGCGGGCGCGCCATAGCGCTGGCGAGCTGCTTCTCCAGAAGTGCCGAGCATCGCCCCGACAGCGGCCCAACTCTGACCGTCAGCTCGGGCACCATCGACGGCAGTTAAAAGTTCTTGTTCCGCCTCTGCTCGACGAAGAAAGGCAAGCCGCACCTCACGGAGCGAATCCGCAGTCTTCACGTTGCTTGAGCCCGGAGCATGGTCCTGGAACCGCCTCGCCAACTCGTCGGCCTGCTCGATGATGTGCTTCGTGCTTCTTGGCATGGTGTTCACCTCAGGTACTTGGTTCTAGCTTCCATGGCGTGGACGATGACGGGTCCGTCGTTGCCGACAACGACACCGACCTCTAAGAGGCGGCCAGTTCTGTCTGGCCCCACCAGCATGACGAGATCGTCATCGAGGTCCTCGACGAGGATGGGGTTGTCGAAGCAGTGGATGATGTCGGTATCCACAATTCCGTGCCTCCGGGCGCTCTCGATGATCTGTGGGGAATCATCCACGATCACAAGTTATCTTGTCACTGTGACAGCAGCAAGCTAACTTGTGATTCATCGTGACCCAGACGGCTTTGCCCGACGAGCTTGAGTGATCAGACTCGTGTTCCCGTTTCTACTTTCATGCGAGAGACCAATGTCTATCGGTTCTCTTTGGAGGGTTGAGGCGGCACTGACGGAATAAGGCACACCCCTCTCGTATGCTGTGGGCATGGAGTTCACAGCTGCCATCACGCAAGAAGGCAACCTGTTCGTCGCTCGCTGCCTCGAGGTCGAGGTAACGAGTCAGGGCGAATCGACGGATGACGCCGTCGAGAACCTCAAGGAAGCACTCGGTCTCTACTTTGAGGACCAGGGAGAACCTGTCGGTCTGGCCCATCCAACGGTCACCACGTTCCAGCTCTCTGCGTGAGCCCGCCGCTGCCAGTTGTCAGCGGAGCGCAGGTCATCACGACTCTCTTGAGGGCGGAATTTGCCGAAGTCAGCCAGCGCGGCAGCCATGTGAAGCTTCGCAAGGGCGAGTTGACGGTCATCGTTCCTCGGCACAAGGAACTGGCGTCAGGAACTCTTCGATCGGTCATCCGACAGTCTGGCATGACCGTTGACGACTTCCTGGATCTTCTCTAGCCGGTTCGACGCCCGAACGGCTGAAGGCAGGCTCGTCAACGGTGCAGTCATCGCCAGTTCGTGCACCCTGCAAGACCGGGCCGATTGACGGTGTCCGGTTCGATGGGCAAAGACGTACCATTGGGATTGCTGCGAGAGATCGGGAAGTAAGCCGGTTTGGGAGGCAGGACGCGATGACTACCTACACGATCATCATCGAGGATGCCGGAGCGAACCTTGCTGCGTATGTCCCTGATCTACCCGGCTGCATCGGTGTCGCTGACTCAGTGGATGAGCTCACCGTGCTCATGCGTGAGGCTATCGAGTTTCACATCGAAGGACTTCGGCTCAGCGGAGAAGAGGTGCCAGCGCCCTCGACGACAGCAGCAGCGGTCAGCATCAGCACGTGAGATGCCAGCGTCACCCGATCTAATCGGCACTCATGGCATGTGGCTTGTCCCTGATCCTTGCGAGCCGTGCATCTCCTGAGACCAAGAGTTCCGGTGCTGGTGACGGAGCTCGTTCCTTCTACTTCCGACACTCGACGTTGACGGGGCCGCCTGGGACGCTGTTGCGAACCGCTCCCTTGACCACCTCCAGCGGAACCACTGTCCGCGTCGATGGGGCAAGGTCCCTTCGTCTCCTGTACGAGACGCAGGACGCGGCAGGACGGACGAGAATCTCTGGCGGAATGGCGTTCAGCCCGATCACTCATGCTCCCCGAGGAGGGCGATCTTTCGTGGCGTGGGCACACCCGACGAGGAGACCCGCGAATGTTGCCCTGTCGAGCTCTCGCGAACCGCTGCAAGGAATGGAGCCGTGGCTGGGCGCGATGTTGCGGCGGGGGTGGATTGTCGTGGCGACTGATTATGCGGGCCTCCGCACTCCTGGAACCCAGCGCTACTTGAGTGGAAATGACGAAGCGAATGATGTTGTCGATTCAGTTCGCGCGGTGAGGCATGTCGTCGGAGCAAGAGCAGGAAAGGATTGGGTGGCGTGAGGCGCCTCGTATGGCGGGCACGCGGTGCTCTGGACGACGTCTCAGTCGAGCGTGCTTGCTCCTGATCTTCGACTGGACGGAGCTGCAGCAGCGGCTCCGGTTGCCGACCTCGTTCACCTGGAGCACGCCCAAGGGCAGGCGTGGGCGCAAGATGCAGCCAAGCAGGATCCTCCACCGCAGGGTGCAGTCCCGGTCCTTGTGGTTCAAGGAACGAAGGACGCTGTGGTCTCCGCCTCGGTGACCGAGAAGGTCATGGCGCCCTGGTGTGCAGCGGGCGCAAACGTCACGTTGAAGATGATCCCCGGAGCGACGCACGAGTCGGTCACGACTGCAGCGAGTCGGACAGTTGTGAACTGGTTTGCCGAGCGCCTTGCCGGACGAAAAGCCACATCCCACTGCTGATCCGGCGAAGCCGTGCGACCTTCCTCGGCGGCTTCAACGGCGCAGCAACGTGGTGGATGATCCATTGATCGGAACGGATTCGTTTCTACTCTGAGTCGAGAGACCAATGTCTACCGATTTTCGTTGGAAGGCTGAACTGCCGACCTGAGCTCCCGACCGTTGTGGGTCGGTGAAGGTCCGAGCGATGATCAAGGAGATCGAGGGCGACGGCTGGCGCCTTGATCGCCAACGCGGCAGCCATCGTCAGTTCCGACACCCGACAAAGTCCGGGACCGTGACTGTTCCCGGCAAGATGTCCGACGATCTTCAGCGGCCACTCATCGCTAGCATCGTGAAACAGGCGGGACTCGAGAGGAGGCCACGATGAGTGAGTACACGGTGGTCATCGAGAAGTCAGAACACAACTTCGGCGCGTGGGTGCCCGATCTCGATGGCTGCGTTGCCACGGGTGCAACGCTTGACGAGGTCACCGCCAACATCCGCGAAGCCATCGAGTTCCACATCGAGGGGATGCTCCTTCACGGCGAAGTAGTACCCCCGCCCTCCTCATCGATCGTGACCACGGTCCAGGTGGCATCTTGACGAACCAGGAGCAGGCCCGCCGGGCTAGCCCGGTTTCGACTTTGATGCGAGATACCAATATTTACAGATTTTCGTTGGAGGGCTGAGTCTCCGAACGTGGGATGCGCGCTGCTCCGCCAGCGTGAACGTTGAGCTACGCCGCATTCACGTTTGCGCCGGCATTCTGGCGATGATGAAGCCCTGCGGGCCGGTCTCGTGGGGAAGGTCAGCGGCCCTATTGGTCGTGGCGTAGACATCGAAGCCGGCCTCCTCGAGTGCTGACGTCACGTCCTCGATGTTGTGCTGGTAGCTCGTGAGCGGACGGCCCGTGCCGAATGCATCCTGGCGGTGCAATGGTTGGCCGTTTGCTTGGAACGCCAGGAGCACAACGCCTCCCTGCGCGAGGACCCTTGCGAACTCCTCGAAGGCATCGCTCAGTCGGTCAGGGGGCGTGAAGATCATCGAGTACCAGCTGACAATTCCACCGAGTGCTCCTGACCCGAGGGGAAGGGAATCGCACTGACCTTGTCTGAACTTGATGTCTGGGTGAGCGTCTCTGGCGATGGAAAGGAGCGCTTCGGAGACGTCGATGCCGATCACGTCGAGATCACAGTCGGCGAGGAGCCGAGCGACACGGCCAGGACCGCAGCCGACGTCGGCAATCTGCGCGACTTCCTGCTGCCGGATGAGCTCAATGAACGCCCCGATCAGTGCGCGATCGACAGGGCCTTCAGAAGCGGGACTGATTTCGGTACCTACGAACTCGACGTAGGCGTGAGCAGATGCGTCGTAAACGTCACGGGCTGCTTGTACGTGATCGTCGTTGCTCACAGTCTGAGAATACGACGAGGTGGCGGAAATGAGACGAGCTCGCCCCGTCCTCAGATTCGTCTCGTGTGCCCGATGGTGTTATCAAGAACGATTCCATTTCTACTTTGAGTCGAGAGACCAATGTGTACAGGATTTCGTTGGAAGGCTGACCTGCTGACCTGAGCATCCGACCGTTGTGGGTCGGTGAAGGTTCGTGAGCTGATCAAGGTCATCGAAGGCGATGGCTGGTACCTGTCGCGACGACGGGGGAGCCACCGGCAGTTCCACCATCCAGCCAAATCAGGGTGCGTCACCGTCCCCGGACACCCTTCCGACGAGGTGCCGAAGGGAACCTTCGTTAGCATCATGAGGCAGGCCGGCTTGAAGAGGAGAGGCCAGTGACCGAGTACACGATCGTGATCGAAGATGCAGGAACGAACCTCGCCGCCTACGTGATCGGGCTCGATGGGGTCATCACGACCGGCAAGACGGTCGACGAGGTCGTCGAGAACATGCGCGAGGCGATCCCATTCCATCTTGAGGGAATGCGCCTTCACGGAGATCAGCTCCCAGAGCCGATGCCCATCGTGAAGACGATCCAGGTGGCGTCATGAGGCTGGTGAATGCTTCGCACTGAAAGCTCCTCCAGCTGTTGACGGTCTTCGGGTAGGCGTTCACCGTCTGGTGACTGATGGCTCCCCGACCTCATCGTCCACGAGTCGAAGGCCCAATGAGCTGACATCCTCCACCGTGTAGCCGACGATCTCGTAGAACTTCACGGCAGCGTCGTTGCCGGCGCGGACCTGAAGGTTGATCTTCGGGCAGCCGCGAGCCGCGAGGATTCTGCTTGCCTCTGTCATGAGTGACGCGGCGACGCCCCTTCGACAGTGGAGTGGGTGGCAGGCCAGGTAGTTCAGCCAGCCCCGGTGGCCGTTGTGACTACGACATAACGCTTGACGTTCATAACGGAGGGCGTTATCCTCGGTGAGTGCTGCAGACCTTCAAGGACCGGGACACTGAGCGGGTCTGGCGCAGAGAGCGAGTTCGGAAGCTCCATGGAGATCTCCAACGAGTGGCACTTCGCAAGCTCGTGATCCTCGATGCGGCAGAGAGCCTGGCTGACCTTCGTGTCCCGCCGGGGAACCGGTTGGAGAAGCTTAGCGGCGGCAGGGCGGGACAGCACAGCATCAGAATCAACGACCAGTGGAGGATCTGCTTTCGCTGGACGAAGGTTGGGCCCGAAGAGATCGAGATCACTGACTACCACTGAGAGGACATTCGATGACGACCACGATGACGCCCATCCATCCGGGTGAAGTTCTTATGGAGGACTTTCTCATCCCCCTTGGGGTGACACAGCACCGCCTGGCGGTGGAGATCGCCGTGCCGCCTCGCCGGATCAATGAGATCGTCCATGGCAAGCGAGGGATCTCCGCGGACACCGCATTGCGACTTGCCAAGTACTTCGGCACGAGCGAGCGATTCTGGATCAATCTGCAGTCCCGCTTTGACCTTGAGAACGAGAAGGATCAGCTCGGCCCCGTGCTCGATGCCATCACGCCGCTGGCCGTCGCGTAGGGCACCGATCCAGCAGAAGGCGGTTTCTACCGTAAGTCGAGAGACCAATGTCTACCGATTTTCTTTGGAAGGCTGACCTAAGTCGCAGGCCTCGCGATTCGCACTTGCTCGGAAAGATCTCGTCAGCGCTATTGGCGACAGTCGACTGCAACCTCTAACGCTTCGCAGACCTCTCGCATGCGAGCATCAGAAAGTCGACCAAGTCGTTCGACGAGGACTCCGATAGCAACGCTCTCAACCGAGTCGAGGTTTATTGCTGACGTCCTCGGTATGGGATCGTCCCCAGGCTCGAGCAACACTTCGCTGGGCAATCCTCGAACGGTCGTGGTGCACGGTGCGACGATCGATCTGCCAAGGCGTGGGATGGCGGCGTCTCGAGACAGGACGACGACGGGACGCCTGCCGATGTCTGCAAGCTCACACCACCAGATCTCCCCCCGGGCGGGAACTGTGCTCACGAGGCTGCAGCGGCTTCTCGGAAGGACGCTAGGTCTCCCCACTCATCGACCTCAGTGAGTGGGTGCTCGTCATAAGCGGCGTAGCTCGCGTCAGCCTCTGCTGCACGATGTTTGGAGATGAGCGCAGCGAAGGCCTCGTCAAGGAGGGCAGAGTCCGGCGTCCCTTCTCGAATACGTCGGGCGCTCGCGAGGAGATCTTCATCAACGGTGGTGCTCACTCGGATTCTTGCCATGCCACGATTATGCCACGCAAATACCACTAGTGCCTCGAAGGCCTTCCTGGGTGGAAATGGACGGGAATCATCGGAAGTCAGATGCCAACATCCTTAAGGTTGGTCGCACTCGCCAGCGGCATGCGTGTCTACCGCAAGAAGAGATACCAACGTGCACCGGATCACCTTGGCGGACTGATCTCAGCCTTAGACCTCTCGTCGGTGACCGATCGTGATCACCACGACGACGAGCAGCCCATCATTGATGGTGTAGACGATGCGATAATCACCCACTCGCACCCTCCATCCCGGTCGCCCGCGAAGTTGTCGAGACGCTGGTGGACGGGGATCTTCAGCCAGCAAGGTGATCGCGCCCCTGAGCCGCTCCTGGGTTTGGTGGTCGAGCTTTCGCAACTGGCGCGCCGCGGAAGGCCTGAATTCGACTCGATAGCGGCTCACGTCCACCCGAGGTCGTGCTTCACCTGCTCCCAGGGGATGTTGTCGCCCTCTTCGGACATCGCGGCGTCGAACGCAGTGATGTCCTCGATCTCTTCGAGCGCTTCCATCATCTCCTCATAACGGTCGGCACTTATCAAGACGGCCGCCGGCCGCCCGTAGCGCTCGAAGATCACCGCTTCGTTCTTCGAGATCTCGACCATCTCTGACAGGCGCTCGCGCCCTTCACTCATCGTCACCTTGGTCATAGTCAAATTGTACAGGACCACCAATAAGTTGTACAGAATCTGACACCTTTGCTTTCTCCCATCGGGAGGGAGACCAACCTGGACAGGTTCTCGTTAGAACGCCGAACCTTCGGCAGGACCAAGGGAAACCAGACAGGGGGCAGGCCAACTGGTCACAGGCGGCGAGGTTGATTGCCGGGAACATGATCACCTCGAAGTCAATGGGCGTCAACCGGCCGAGTGCATCCAGCGAGGCCGGGCCGACTGACGGCGTCGGGTTCAATGGACAAATACGTACCATTGGGATTGCTCCGAGAGATCTGGAAGCAAGCCGGTTTGGGAGGCAGGCCGGGATGACTACCTACACGATCATCATCGAAGATGCCGGATCAAACCTTGCTGCCGACGCGCCTCATCTCCCCGGCTGCATCGGTGTCGCTGACTCGGTGGATGAGCTCACCGAGCTGATGCGTGAGGCCATTGAGTTTCACATCGAAGGACTTCGCCTTAGCGGAGAAGAGGTGCCAGCGCCCTCGACGACAGCAGCAGCAGTCAATATCTGCCCGTGAGGTGCCAGAGTCGCTCGATCTCAGTCGGCGGTGGGAGACCGCAGGTCCTTCCACGCTGAGACGCTGAATACGGTCAGCGCTGCGTCGAGACGATGGCACCTGCGAGCGCCATTCGATGGTCCTTCGTCCAGGGAGGCCCAAGTGTGTGTCGTGGCTGACGAAGCACTTCGTCTGCTCGCGATCCAAGGATCGACGCGGCTTCGGCCTCGACCGTCTTCGCGTCGTAGGTGCAGACCTGCCAGCCTCGCCGCTCAGCGACCGCTGCGAGGACTTCGCAGTACATGACCGAATCGGCACGGCTCTCATATGGCGGACGGCGAAGAGTCGCGATGTCGGTCGGAAAGTCCGGTGACCAGCGGCGAACCGACAACGAGGTAATCGGGGAGCTCACTGTGGCCGCCATTTCGTCAAGCGAGCTCTCGGTCATCTTCGTGACCGACTGCCGCACTCTTGCGACCAACATCGCCAGGGCGGCATCGTCTAGCTGTTCTCCCGTGCTGTGCATCTCGTGGGTCCCACCATCATGATGGATCGGAGCGGCGGGGAGACCTTCTTCGATGAGCTCGAGTCGTCGCCGGTCGAGAACCTCGAACTCGGGTGAGGCCGTGACGGCTACCGCCCAACCGAGGTGATGAGCAATGCCGATTCGCATGAGAGCGATAGTGCCATTGCGTTGAAGCCTGATCAATCGCAAAGGATCTGCTGAAAGTTGGTGGGCCTCGCTATGGTCGGTGCATAGCCGGGGCCACCGGCATGCTACCGGTACCGCCCCCCTCAATGGTTTCCGAGGTCCGATGGCGCCACGGTGTCGAGGGAGCGCTCGACCGAGCCGCTTCGTGGCGCGTACGGTGGACCGCATGGTCACCATGTCAAAGGAGCTCCGCCAGGCGCTGACGGCTGGTCGGCTCGGTCACCTGGTGACTCTCAACGCCGATGGCGGCCCTCAGGTCAGCGCCGTGTGGACCGGACTCGATGGTGACCACATCGTCATCGGGCATCTGATGGGCGGCCGAAAGGTGACCAACATCGCGCGGGACCCCAGGGTGGCGCTCACAGTCGAGGCGGCCGGTGCCAACCCGGTCGGCATGGCGAACTACGCGATTGTCTACGGCACAGCCGCGCTTGTCGAAGGCGGGGCGCCGGAGCTGCTCCAGCGATTGGCTGAGGTCTACGTGGGTCCTGGCGTGAAGTTCCCGCCGATGGACAATCCGCCCGCCGGTCATGTCATCCGCGTGACGCCGGAGCGGATCGGTGGCGTTGGGCCGTGGGCGGATTGAAGACGTCGATGACTGGAGCCCTCCCGCCTGCTCGGTGAGCTGGGGGCCTCGGGTCCGACCTCAGGGATCGAGTGGTTCGCCTCGCCTCCCCCACAAGAGAATCCGTTTGAAGGGGTAAAGGAAGGGAGACCGTTCGCCAAGCTCGGCGAGAAGCCGCTTGCGGTAGAGCTCCACGAACTCATTCCAGCCAACTCTTTCTGGCTGCGCCTCAATCGCGTCACGTTCTCAGCGGAGCAAGGAGGAGCGTCCATCTGAAGCGATCGTCGCGCCGCTTCGGCCGCAGAGTGAATCGGAATCTCTGCGCTGGCTGGAATCGGTGGGCAAGCTCGTCCACGGCTTCTTGCGACGAAGTTGCAATTGCTCTACCGTGGCGAGAACACGGTTCCCCACGAGTGGCAGAGGACTTTCGAAATGGTCGACGTGATGAGCCGCTTGGCCAGGATCCGTCAGGGCCTCACTCCCACGGAGTGGACAAAGGTCGCAGGGATGACGCTGACCATCGTCGTGCTGAATGTGGCTGGCTGGAGCATGCTGGCGGCGGCGAGTGGTCACTTCCACGTGTCGAAGGGCGAGGTCTTCGGCTTCGGAACCGGCATCCTCGCCTACACGCTTGGCATGCGGCACGCCTTCGACGCAGACCACATCGCAGCGATCGACAACACCACTCGCAAGCTCATCCAGGATGGTGAACGCCCGTTGAGCGTGGGGTTCTGGTTTTCCCTCGGTCACTCGTCGATCGTCTTCTGCCTGGCATTCCTGCTCAACTTCGGCATCCGGGCACTCAACATCGCAGTGTCGAACAGCACTTCTGCCCTGCACAAGTGGACAGGGATCATCGGGACGAGCGTCTCGGGGACGTTCTTGTACCTCATCGGTGCGATCAACCTCGTGGTCCTCTTCTCGATCATCAAGGTCATGAAGGAGATGCGAGAGGGTCGCTACGACGACGAGGAGCTCGAGCGCCAGCTCGAGAGCCGCGGCTTCATGAACAGGATCTTGGGCGGATTCTCGAAACGGATTGATCAGCCCTGGAAGATGTATCCGGTCGGGCTCCTGTTCGGACTCGGCTTCGACACTGCCACGGAGGTGGCGCTGCTCGTCCTGGCGGGCACCGCGGTCGTCGGAGGGCTGCCGTTCTATGCCGTGATGTCCTTGCCCATCTTGTTCGCCGCCGGGATGTGCCTGCTCGACACCATCGATGGCTGCTTCATGAACTTCGCCTACGACTGGGCGTTCGCCAAGCCGATCCGCAAGATCTATTACAACCTCACCATCACAGGGCTTTCGGTGTTCGTGGCGCTGTTCATTGGCACCATCGAGATCATGGGTCTGGTCGCCCAGGAGACGAACCTGTCCGGTGGGATATGGGGCTTCCTCCAGAGCTTCAACATCAACCGTGCCGGGTTCATCATCGTCGGCATCTTCGTCATGACGTGGGTGGTTGCGTTGCTCGTCTGGAGGCTCGGCAACATCGAGAGCAAGTGGGAGCTCCAAGCAGCCCAGGGTTCAACGAGAGCCGACGACGTGCTCGAGGGCTGCGCGATCGAGGGTTGATTCTTCGATCACAGTGCTCGTTGCACGACCGATTGAGCAGCACATCGCCATGGCGGGTCGTCGACCGGATTCATCGCGGCGATGGGAGGGAACCCGCTCCTTGCGGAGCTCGAAACGATGCAAACTCGACGCTTGTGGAGTGCACGCTCGTGAGGTGGTCGCGGCTGATCTTCTTCGCTCAGGCGACAGGATCGAGGTGTGGTTCGATCTGTTCTCGAGATTGGTCTTCGATCACCCATGATTCGTTCGTGAGCGGGCAGTAGAGGTGGAGGTGCATCTTGCGTGAGAGTGCACCGCCGAACGGACCACTCGACCACTCATAGGCCAGCATGACGTGCGTGGTGTCGCACGCGGGACACCTGTGCTCGAGCTGACCGAGTGGCTCAGAGTGCCGGATGTGTCCTTGCACTTCCGCGTCGCTGAACGCACCGACTCGATCAAGGGGGTACAGGTTGAACGATGGCATCGTGAACCTCCATGTGCTTGCGGGTCGTGCTCTCTGCGAAAGGTAGCGCGGAGCTCAAGCGATCACGTGTGTATGCCCTCCGGCTTGGCCTTGACGCCACATCGGTGCGGGTGTTGTTCCCAGGCACCGCACGCGCGTGATCGCATCAGCGCGCCCGATGCTCGGTGCCGAGGCCTGCTGTGATGAAGAGCACGCTGGCTTCGCTCTCCACGTCGGCGGTGTGCCAGACGCCAGGAGCATTGACCGCAGCTTGACCGGGAGAAAGCTGGACCGTGGCGGTTGAACCATCGGGCCGCTCCTGGATCAAGGTGATGGCTCCGCGGCAACAGACCACCAGCTCTGAACCATTCGGATGAACCTCCCAGGACTCCCATGATTCGTCGAACTCGTGCCAGCTCACAAGGCGGCCTTCGGCCCCGTCCTCAGCGGTGCTCGCGCCGTAGCTGCCGTACCACTCCATCGAGCCGTCGAAGGGTGGCAGCTGTTCGACCGTGGCGCCGAGGCCAAGGTGGAAAGGTGTTGATGTGATGGTGATCGGCGTGATCGCTTGCGGGCTGGTCATCGCGTCAGTCCACCACAGGGTGCTCTCGCGCGCAGCCGCACGACCATGCCAGCGACGCGAGCGGACCGCCGCTCTCGTGGGGCATCGGACCTCTCAACCCGTCATGGTGTCGCTGGGTGCTACAACCATCTGATGGACGACTTCGAGGTGCTCTGGCTCGTCGAGGCCGACCACATCGCCCAAGCTGCCAGCGTCGCGGCTCGAGCTCTGCTGGATGATCCGGACTGGGTGGCGATCTCGGGCGATCCAGAGTTCCGCCTCGCCACCCTCACCGAGATGTTCGCCGGGTCACTGCCCGTCGCACGGGTCGCCGGTGTGCAGCTGGGAGGCATGGTCAGGGGCGTCGCAGCCGCAGTCGGTCCAGGGGAGTGCATCGGCGCACTGCTCCCGCCGGGGTCTCGGCGCCTTGATCCGCCAGCACGTGATGCCCCTGACTCAGAGCGATTGCTCTACTTCCGATCAGTCCTCGCTCATCACGACACAACCGAACCCCATTGGCATGTCGGCCCGGTTGACGTCGAGCGGGGCTTCCAGTCGAGGGGGATGGGCAGTGCCGCGATGCAGCTGGTGTGCGATGAATTCGACGAGCATGGTCGCGTCGGATGGGTGAAGACCGCCAAGCGCGAGAACACCCGCTTCTACGGTGG
>CAITOG010000400.1 GCA_903893955.1 uncultured Actinomycetes bacterium | reverse complement strand
TGGCGATGGTGATCGCTCGATCGAGGTTCTCGGCGAGGTGTGTGTCCCACGCAGGCTGTCCAACATGGACCCATCGACCGCGCAGCTCGTGGTCGAGCGCCTCCCAGCGGCCGAGGAGGATGCCGACGACCTCAGGATCTTGGGATGCGATGGCGGAGGTCCAGCGAGCGGGCCAGTTCTTGCAGCCTTGTGTCGCCGGTGTGACGACACCCTGCAAGATGACCCGCAGCTCAGGGTCGAGATCGCACCCGAGCTCGGCGTGGGTGAACTGGGGCTCGACGCCCCAGATGGGCTGCGCATCGAGGCGAAGACCCCTCCGAAGCGTCACCGCCATCGAGTCGCCGAAGAGCATGAACCGCACCGGGTTGGCGCCGTACGCTCCGGTGGCGACGAGCTTGGCGTGGACGGCCGGACTCAGGCCTGTGTAGGCGGTCGAGATGCGGGGACCTGCTGGCGCGATCGTTGCGACCAGCACCAAGGCGAGTGCAGCGACGAATGAGAGTGGGGCCAGCACCCAAGCGCGCGGTCCTCGCAAACGTCGCCGCCGGATCGGCATCTCGAGGAAGTGGAATGACGCGGCAGCGATGGCGAAGGTGATCGCCACCCGAAGAGCGAAGAGAGGCCATCGGGTCAAGCCCGTCTGTTCTGGCCCGACGATCACGAACACAGGCCAGTGCCAGAGGTACAACCCGTAGGAGATCGCGCCGACATACCGGACCGGCCGTAGCGACAGGGCTCTCGCCCAAGGAGTGCCTGGAACGGAAACGACACTCACGATCAGCAGTGCGGCGCCGATCGACGCGCCGGCAAAGCCGCCGATGTAGGGCCAGGTGGCGGCGCTGTGCGCCAGCAGCATGAGCACGACGAGGATTACCAGACCGAGCGCCCCGGCCGCTGCCAGCACGCTTCGTGTGCGGCCGTCTGGCCCAGTTGGCGCGGCGATCATCAGGTGCCCGTCGATGGCGGCCCTCGGTCGGCGGCGCCATGCGAACGGCTCCGCCATCAGCACGGCGAGCGTCGCGCCGATGAGCAGTGCTTGGACCCGCGTGTCGGTCCCGTAGTACACCCGCGCCGCGCCGGCACCCCCGTGATAGAGGAGAGCCATCGTCACCGCTGAGGCCGCCGTGCCGAGCAGGCAGAACCACAACAGCGGTCGCAGGCCGCGCTTGAGGCTGAGCAGGCCGAGGACGAGGAGCGGCCAGACGACGTAGAACTGCTCCTCGATCGACAGCGTCCAGGTGTGCAGCAGGAGTCGAGGCGTCTCGATGGCAGCGAAGTAGCCGGTCGTCCCGAAGGCCTGGTGCCAGTTGTTGGCATAGAAGAGGGTGGAGATCGCATCGGATCTGATCTGTCCGAGCTCATCGACAGGTGCGAAGAAGCGGGCGTAGACAGCGACCGCGACGAGGAGGGCGAGCATCGCGGGCAGCAGCCGGCGGATGCGATGCCCCCAGAACCGCTTCAGACCGATCCCACCGCTCAGGCGGTGCTCGGCGATCAACAAGCCGGTGATCAAGAAGCCGGAGAGGACGAAGAAGATGTCGACTGAGTAGAAACCGCCTGGCAGGCCGTAGAAGCCCGCATGGAAGAAGAGGATCAAGATGATGGCGACCGCTCGGATCCCGTCGAGGGCCGGAATGCGGCGCACTGTCGACTCCGGATCACGGCCGAGCTGACCTTGGGGACGCTCGGTCGTCGGCTGCTCGACGGTCACCTGATGATGGTAGGCGAGCCTTTGGTGAGGAGGACGCTGACGAGGCCGACGACGTAGAGTTCCAAGATGCCGAACTTTGAACTTGCAGACCACCTCGCTGAGCCGATTCGACACATCGGCGAGGCTTTCTACTTCTCCCCGCAGGCGGTCGCCGTCGGCGACACGATCGAGCTCGACGTCGTTACCTTCTACGCCGCCGGTCGAGGCGGGGTCCTCGGCGAGATCGACGCGGTGGAGGTCGATGAGATCTTCTACTTCTTCAAGGACGGCATGGTGGCAGCCATGATGGACAAGGCTCGATCGCTGGCCGATCGTCAGGACGCGGTCGCCCGGCACCTCGATGCCGCCGCCTCCTTCGCTCACGCGACCTTCGGCGGCATCGAGCCTGCGGTGCTCACGTCCTTCTCGGCGGCTGCGGCTGCGTTCGCCGAGACGCTGCCCTCTGGTCGGTGGCCGATCGCCGATGGTTATCTCGCCTTGGGGGCGCCCGATGACGCGGTGGCCGCCGCGTACTACTGGTGCATCGTGCTCCGTGAGCTGCGTGGCGGCGTCCACACTGATGCGATCAAGGCAGCCGGGCTCAGCGGAGCGGCGGCGGTCCAGTCAGACCGTGACGGGATGATGTTCGGGCTCCACGGCTACAG
>CAITOG010000399.1 GCA_903893955.1 uncultured Actinomycetes bacterium | reverse complement strand
GATCTCGCAGCCCGGAATGAACTCGATGTCCGTCGCTCGCTGCTCGTTGAGCTCTTCGAGCGCAGTCGCGAAGCGGGCGTTGCCCTCGGTGGTGTCGTGGTCGGTGAGCGCGACTGCACGCAGACCTGCGGCCTGTGCGAGCCGAGCGAGCTGGCTCGGCTTCTCAGTGCCGTCGGAGCGAGTGGAGTGCATGTGGAGGTCGATCACGCCTTTGACCGTATCGCTTCCTCTCGAGCTGGCAAAGGCGAACGATGGTGTGACGGCGACGCAGCTCACCCACGCCATGACCATGTCTCGTACCATGACGCCGTGGAGGACGATGGGCTCACGCTGCGACCGCCCTCGCACCGTCGAGGCCGCCACCGCCCGCCGATCGAGTCTCGCCTGACGCTCCTCGCCGTTCTCATCGTCGTCATCCCGTGGCTCGTTGCCCTCATCCACGTGGTGCTGACGGCACCGTCATCGATCGCCCTGCCTGATGATCTTGCGCTCATCGAGCTCCATACGCGCCGTGCTATGCACCTGTCCCAGCAGCTGGGCGTGTTCGACCACTACGGGTGGAGCCACCCAGGGCCGACCTACTTCTATCTCCAGGCGCTGCCGGGCTGGCTGCTCGGCAGCTCGGCTCGAGCGCTGTTCGTCGGTGCCGCCCTCATCGGTGCTCTCTCCTCGTTGGCCATCGTCTGGGTGGTCGAGCGCCGAGCTGGCGCCCTGCGTGCACTTGTTGCCTCGGGAGGGCTGGCCTGGCTCGGGTTTCTCCTGACTGCGCACGGCCCGGCAGCGTTGACCTACTCAGAGGGTCGCCTCGGCGCGCTGGTGAGCCCGTGGAACCCGATGGTCGTGATCATCCCGCTGCTCCTCGTCCTGGTGCTGGTCGCCGCTGCCTGGGACGGCTCGGGCTGCTCGGCGCTGGCGGCGGTGCTCGTGGGCTCCTTCGTGGTCCAGACCGACATCTCGACGACGCCGGTGGTCGGCCTCGTCGTGGCCTGCGGCATCGTGGGCTGGGTGCTGGCTCGACGGGGTCACCCGCTCGAGGCGTCAGCTCGGCGGCGTTGGCTCGGCGCAGCCACGGCCGTTGGCATCGTGGTTGTCTGGATCCCGCCGCTCATCGAGGAAGCGACTGGTCACCCCGGCAACATGACGCTGCTCTGGCGGTTCTTCACCACCCCGCATGCCAGCTTGTCGTTCACCGAGAGCCTCCACACCGCCGTCGCCGGGCTGGCGGTGGCAACCGTCGGCCCCGGCGAGATCATGTCCTCGATCCTCGGCGGACCGCCGCACCACGGCCTGCTCGCCGTCGTCACAGCGATCGGGTCACTGGCAGCAGGGATCTGCAGCCTCGTGCTCGGGCTCAGAGCCCGACGCCGCTTCGCAGCTGGCCTCGGTGCGGCGTCGGTCGTCGGCCTTGGTGGCCTGGTGCTTGGCGCGAGCCACATCGTCGGCTTCGCGTTCGGGTACCTGGTCATCTGGGCCTGTGTGCTCCCGGTCGCAGCCGCGCTCTCGGTGCTCCTCCTTGAGGCGCCGGCGGGGCTTCGCTCGACACAGGCGCGACGCGTCGGCCGGTTTGTCGTCGTTGGCCTGGCCAGCCTCGCCGGCGTGATGATGCTCGTCGGGGTGCTCACCCTCCCGCCGGTGTCGGCGACGGCAGATCCGCAGGTGGCGGCCTTGACCCGAGTGGTCGTCGGTTCGGTCCCAGCCGGCTCGGTGGTCGAGATCGAGGACGCTGGCGCGGGCTCGTCGGCGACCCAGCTGCTCGACGTCGAGCGCTTCTTCGGCCTCATCAACCAGCT
>CAITOG010000398.1 GCA_903893955.1 uncultured Actinomycetes bacterium | reverse complement strand
GCACTCTCCTACGCTTGCGTCGTGGATCCCACGACGCTGGTCCGGCTCTCGACGATGGCGAACGACCAGGAGTGCCGGCTGCTCGTCGCTGCGGTCATCGACCGCGTCAGGTTGATCGACAACCGAGGTGCCACTCAGCAGAGTCCAGGCTCGTGAGCACAGCGGCTGGTGCCTTCGACGAAGGCGGCGTGGACGTCGTCATCGTCGGCAGCGGCGTCGCCGGGCTGTCGGTGGCGGTCAGGTTGGCTGATGCGGGTCTTGCGGTCGGTGTGGTCACCAAGGCAGAGCTCTCGGTCTCTGCCACCCGGTGGGCCCAGGGCGGCGTGGCAGCAGTGCTCGGGGCCGACGAGGACTCCACCGATCTCCACCTGGCCGACACGCTCGCTGCAGGGGCAGGCCTCTGTGACGTCGAGGCTGTGCGCCTCCTCGTCCAAGAGGGGCCTCGTCGGGTCGAGGAGCTGATCGCACTCGGAGCAGTCTTCGACCGTGAGGCGTCTGGCAGCCTGTCGCGCGCCCGCGAGGGAGGCCACTCCAGGGCTCGGATCCTGCACGCCGGTGGTGCCGCCACCGGGGCTGAGGTCGAACGGGCGCTGGTGGACGCGACATGGTCCTCCGCAGCGGTCGTCGCCGAGGGACTGTTCGCCTGGGAGCTGATGGTCGGCGACGATGGGGTCGAGGGACTCATCGCCATCGACGCTTCCGGCGAGCTCGTCGAGGTCAGGGCGCGACACGTGGTGCTCGCCACCGGTGGTGCGGGACAGCTCTACTCGGTGACCACAAATCCCTCTGAGGCGACCGGTGACGGGCTGGCCCTGGCCCTTCGTGCCGGCGTGCCGGTGGCCGACGTCGAGTTCATGCAGTTCCACCCCACCGCGCTCCATCACCCCTCGATGCCGAGGCCGCTCCTCTCAGAGGCGCTCCGCGGTCACGGTGCGGTGCTGCGCGATGCGTCAGGTGAGCGGTTCGTCGATGAGCTCGCCCCTCGAGACGTGGTCTCGAGGGCGATGGTCGGTGTGATGGCAACAGATGGGACCGAGCACTGCTGGCTGGACGCCACCGGCTTGGAGCGCTTCGATGAGCGCTTCCCCACCATCGCTCGAGAGCTAGCTGCGGCCGGCCTCGATCCGGCGACGGAGTGGTTGCCGATTGCTCCTGCGGCGCACCACCTGGCCGGCGGGGTGCTCACCGACGTCGACGGCGCCACCCAGCTCGACGGGCTCTGGGCCGCTGGCGAGGTTGCCGATGTCGGGGTGCACGGAGCGAATCGCCTGGCCTCGAACTCGCTGCTCGAGGGCATGGTGTTCGGTGCGCGGTTGGCTGAGGCCCTCGAGGGCGGCCAGCGCGGCTCTCGGGCCAGCGGTGTCGTCCGACCCTTCTTCGGCGCCGATGGGGGTGCCCTCCCTCTGGAGCATGTGCCCGCCGAGATGGATGAGGCGCCATTGGTGGTGCGCGAGGATTCTGCGATGGGAACCGCAGCGCGTCGCCATGAGCTCCAGCTTCTGATGACTCGACACGCTGGAGTGGTCAGGACCCGTGAGGGATTGCTCAAGGGGCGTCGTGAGCTCGAGCAACTCGAGACGAGCGCCGAGCCGACGACAGCGGCGGAGGCCGAGCTCGCCAATCTGGCCACGGTCGCCCGGGCGGTCTTAGTGGCAGCGGAGCTGCGGACCGAGAGCCGGGGAAGCCATGTCCGGGCGGAGTTCCCTGATCGTGATCCGGACTGGGAGCGTCGTCTGGTGCACGGGAGGATGGCATGAGCATGCGACCACCCACCCACGTGGTGGCTGACCTCGTGGCCAGGACATTGGCCGAGGATCTCGAGCCCCTTGGTGACCTGACTGCATCCCTGCTCGACCAGGAAGCCACTGCCGAGCTGGTGATCGTGGCGCGTGAGCCTGGCGTGATCGCTGGTCAGGACTGCGCTGTTGCTGCGTTCGCCCAGGTCGACCCGACCATCGAGGTCCACGTCGTCGCTGACGACGGCACCAGTGTCGAGCCCGGTGCCGTCGTCACCAGGGTGACTGGTCTGCTCGCACCGATCCTGTCGGCGGAGCGAACTGCACTCAACTTCCTCGGCCACCTTTCCGGTGTGGCCACCGCCACGGCGCGAGTGGTCGCAGCTGTCGAGGCGGTCTCGACGACGACAAGGGTGCTCGACACGCGCAAGACCACGCCGGGTCTGCGCTCACTCGAGAAGGCTGCGGTGCGGGCCGGCGGCGGCCGAAACCACAGGGCCAACCTCTCGGACGCGATCCTGCTCAAGGACAACCACCTCGGTGCGATCAGCATCGATGAGGCGGTGCGACGGGCCAAGGATCGCTGGCCTGGACGCAATGTCGAGGTCGAGTGCGATTCGATCGAGCAGGTCGTCGAGGCTGCCACAGCCAAGGCCACGGCTGTCCTCCTCGACAACATGTCGCCCGGAGAGGCTGGCGAGGCGGCCACGATCGCCCGTTCGATCTATCCCGGCATCCTCGTCGAGGTCTCAGGCGGGATCACGCTGGAGACCGTCGCCGCCTATGCCGCGGTCGGGGTTGATCTCATCAGCGTCGGTGCGCTGACGCACTCGGCGCCGAACCTCGACCTCGGTCTCGACCTGACCATCGATCACCACGGAGGACGCTGATGCTGCTCGCCATCGACGTCGGCAACACCGACACCGTCATCGGGCTGTTCCGCCTTGAGGATGAGCCACACCACACGACCTCGTCAGACGGCTACGCCCTGGCGGAGGCCGACGAGCCCACCAGGGGCCTCACCCATCACTGGCGGCTCTCGACCGTGCCGACCAGGACGCCTGACGAGCACGCCGTGCTCCTGACCCAGCTGCTCGATCTCGAGGGACTCGACATCTCGACGACTGTGACCGGGATCGTGGTCAGCTCGTCCTCGCCCTCGGTCACGACGATGATCCGTCGGATGGCCGAGCGGTGGTTCGCCGACATCCCCGTCGTGGTGCTCGGTCCGGGTGTCCGCTCAGGGATGTCGATCCTCTATGACAACCCCAAGGAGGTGGGTCCCGACCGAATCGCCGATGCGGTGGCGGCCTACGACCTTTACGGCGGGCCGACGATCATCGTCGACATGGGGACCGCCACCACCTTCGAGGCGATCAGCGAGCGAGGGGAGTACCTCGGTGGGGCGATCGCCCCTGGCGTGGCGATCTCACTCGAGGCGCTCTACGGGCACGCCGCAGCACTTCGCAGCGTGGAGCTGGTCGAGCCTCGCAACGTCATCGGCCGTTCTACGGCTGAGTCGATCCAGTCGGGTGTGCTCTATGGCTTCGCGGCGCAGATCGACGGCCTGTGCGCTCGCATCACGGCGCAGCTCGGGGAGTCCACGGTCGTGGCGACCGGTGGCCTGGCCCAGCTGATCGCCCCCTTCTCTACCGCCATCGACCACGTCGAGCCGTGGCTGACGCTCCACGGGCTTCGGATCGTCTTCGAACGCAATGTCCAAGGAGACCGATGACGAGCATCCCCTATAGCTATCCCCACGACACCTTCGCAGCGCAGGTCCGCGAGCGCTTCGATCACCTCGAGGCCGGCGACGAGACCGGTGTGACCGTGGCCGTGGCTGGGCGGGTCATGCTGCTGCGCACCCAGGGCAAGCTCGCCTTCGCTGAGCTGCGCGACTCCTCTGGCGCGATCCAGCTCTTCGCGCTCGCAGCGGTCACCGACCGCTTCGAGGAGCTCACGAAGCTCTCGCTCGGCGACTGGGTCGGCGTGAGCGGTGAGGTGGTCAAGACCAAGCGAGGCGAGCTCTCGGTCAAGGTCGGTTCGTGGGAGCTGCTGGCCGAAGCTCGCCGAGGTTTCGGCGATAAGTGGCACGGGGTGAGCGATGTCGAGACTCGCTACCGCCAGCGAGAGGTCGACCTGTGGGCGAACGAGGAGAGCCGGGAGCGCCTGGTGCGGCGCTCGCTCGTGGTCCAGCGTCTCCGAGAGCGGCTCTGGGGCCTCGGCTTCACCGAGGTCGAGACGCCGATCCTCAACCCGATCGCTGGTGGAGCGACCGCCAAGCCGTTCACGACCCACCACAACGCGCTCGACGCCACCTTCTACCTGCGCATCGCGCCTGAGCTCTACTTGAAGCGCCTCGTGGTGGGTGGCTTTGAGCGGGTCTTCGAGCTTGGGCGGCTCTTCCGCAACGAGGGGATCTCACCTCGGCACAACCCGGAGTTCACGACAGTCGAGGCCTACATCGCCTACATGGACTACCTGGGCCTCATGGAGATGGTCGAGGAGCTCGTCGCCGGCGTGGTGGCGGACGTCTGCGGCTCGACGACGATCGAGTATCAAGGGACCACGCTCGAGATGGGTGCCCCATGGCGGCGAGCCACCATGGCAGAGCTCACCTCTGCGGCCCTCGGCCACGAGGTCGATGTCCATACCGATCGCGACGTCCTCGGGCGTCTGCTCAGGGACGCTGGGGGTCCAGCACCTGAGGCCTCCTGGGGCTCTGGTCGACTGCTCGCCGAGCTCTTCGAGCAGGTGGCGGAGTCATCGCTTATCCAGCCGACGTTCGTGACCGACCACCCGGCGGAGACCTCGCCGTTGGCGCGGCGTCATCGCAGCGATCCCGACCTCGTCGAGCGTTTCGAGACCTTCGTGGTGGGCCGAGAGCTCATTAACGGCTTCTCTGAGCTCAATGACCCCGACGACCAGCGAGCTCGCTTCGAGGAGCAGGCGGCTGCGCACGCGGCAGGCGACGATGAGGCAATGCTCGTGGACGAGGAGTACATACGAGCGCTCGAGCATGGGCTACCACCGACTGCCGGCGTGGGGCTTGGCATCGATCGACTCGCCATGTTGGTGACTGATTCGGCCAACATCCGCGAGGTGATCGCCTTCCCGACGCTCAGGCCACTTGGTCCAGGGGCTTCCTAGCCGATCGAGAGCTCGCTGTCAGGACAGGCGGCCCCCTCTTACGGAGGATTTAGGACCTGACCGGACTTTCCGCAACGAGTGATCGAACATGGGGGCGTGGTGGCGGGACCCGCCGGCACACAGACTCCAAGGACGTGACCATGAAGACCAGACTCCTCGCCGCAACAGCCTCGCTCGGCGCCGTCGCCTTGGTCGGTGCTGCCGGCATCGCCGGCGTCGCCGGCGCATCCGGATCGAACGGAGGATCAGGCAACAGATCGCTGCTTGTCGCCGAGATCCATGAGATCGCGACCAGCGGTTCTCTGCCGAGCGGCTTCGCCTGCTCGAGCGCTGACCGCCAGCTCGGTCGTATCGCTGCTGCAGAACAGCGCCTGCCGGGAGTCGAGGCCAAGCTCCAGGCTGCCGCGACCAAGGCCGTCGGCACACCACGACAGGATGCTGCAGCGGCTCGGCTGGCGGCAGTCCAGCAACTTGAGGTCGACCTGCCGATCGTCGCCAACGTGATCACGACCGCCTGCCCGGGGTCGTCGGCATCGTCTGCCACGGCCATGACCGTCGCGCAGCGGATCGAGGCGGTCCACGCGCTCCTCGCCGAGGTTCATTCGATCGCGACATCGGGCACGCTGCCTGATGGCTTCAGCTGCAGCGAGGCGCCGTCGGTGCAGGGTCACCTCGCCGCCGCAGAGGCTCGGATCAACAATCGCGTGGCAACCCTGACGTCGAGTGAGACGGCAGCGACCACTGCGGGCAAGACCCAGCGCGCCGCAGCCATCGCTAACAGGATCACCACACTCACCGGGGTGCACGCCGACATGGCCACTGTGTCGGGTCTGGTCTCTGCTGCGTGCCCCGCGTAGCCCGAGCCTGCTGTTGAGTCACCCCGTGCTCGCGGCGCTTGCCGCAGGCACGGGGTGACTCAGAACTCTGGAAGGCCGTCGAGAAGGTCGGCAGCGAGCCGCGTAAAGCCAGTGCGGAGCGCCTCGGATCGAAGCTCTGCAGCAGCGACCGCCGCTTCGTCGACGTGCTTCCTCGCCACCTCCAAGGTGGCGGGAATGGCATCGGTCCCGACAACCAGCTGGCGCGCCGCCTCTCTGGCGTCGTCGTCGAGCGGGCTGCCGAGCAGCTCGGTGAGCTTCTCACCCGCTGTCGGATCGTTGAGGGCGACTAAGACTGGATAGGTATAGATGCCCTCTGCGAGATCCTGACCGGCTGGTTTCCCAAGCTGGCCGTCGACGGCGGTGATGTCGAGGATGTCGTCGCGCACCTGGAAAACCAGTCCGAGCGCGTGGCCATAGGCCGTCAGCGCGTCCCGCTCCGCTTCTGTCGTCGCCGAGGTCAGGGCACCGACCCGGCAAGCGGATGCCATGAGGGCGGCCGTCTTGCCGCCGATCGCCTCGTAGTAGTCCTCGACCGTCCGGTTGACGTCGAAGGCCGTGCGCACCTCGGACACCTGGCCCCGGGTGAGCAGGGCCAGCGTGCGGGCGAGGAGCCCTGCAACTTCGGTGCCGAGGTCGGCGGCGATCGCAGCGGAACGGGCCATCAGGAAGTCGCCAGCGACGATGGCCACCAGGTTGCCGAACCTCGAATTCACACTCTCGGTGTTCCGGCGCATCGTGGCCTCGTCCATGACGTCGTCGTGGTAGAGCGAAGCCAGGTGCATCAGCTCGAGCGAGACGCCGCCCAGCAGGTCATCTTGAGAGCCCTCGCGCTCGCCACCGGTGGCAGATGCGATCGCCAGAAGCGGCCGGAGGCGCTTGCCGCCGGCGGCCAAGAGGTGAGTCGTCACCTGATCCAAGAAGACGTCGCCGATGATGATTGACTCAGCCAGCAGAGGCTCGAAGCGCACCATGTCCTCATCGAGGAGTGGCATCGCCAGTGTTCCGAGGGGGTTCACCCGCACAACGATAGGCGCCCCACCGGACCTCTCTGTCACCCGCGCTGACTTCTTCGACCTGCCGACTCATTGGCGACAACCGACCGGTACACTCGGATCACGAGTCCAAGAGCCAAGGAGGGCACTTGTTCGAGCGATTCACCGACCGAGCCCGAAGGGTGCTGGTGCTGGCCCAAGAAGAGGCCAGGCTGCTCAACCACAGTTTCATCGGGACCGAGCACATCCTGCTTGGCCTGATCCATGAGGGCGAAGGCGTCGCCGCGAAGGCGCTCGACTCGCTCGGCATCACACTCGAGTCGGTGCGTGAGAAGGTCGAGGAGACCATCGGCATGACGGGGACGCCTCCCTCAGGCTCGCCGCCGTTCACCCCGCGCGCCAAAAAGGTCCTCGAGCTCTCGCTCAGAGAAGCCCTCCAGCTCGGCCACTCCTACATCGGGACCGAGCACATGCTGCTCGGCCTCGTGCGAGAGGGCGAGGGCGTCGCCGCCCAGGTGCTCGTCTCACTCGGCGCTGACCTTGGCAAGGTCCGCCAGCAGGTCATCCAGATGATGTCGGGCTACCAGGGCAAGGAGGCCGTCGGCGCTGCGCCGGGAGCGCCGACCCAGGAGTCGGGCTCAGGCTCGGCGGTGCTCGACCAGTTCGGTCGCAACCTGACCCAGCTCGCTCGAGACAACAAGCTCGACCCGCTGGTGGGTCGTGAGCCCGAGATCGAGCGCGTGATGCAGGTGCTGTCGCGGCGGACCAAGAACAACCCGGTCCTGATCGGCGAGCCCGGCGTCGGCAAGACGGCCATCGTCGAGGGCCTGGCCCAGAAGATCGTCCAGGGCAAGGTTCCCGACACGCTCACCGACAAGCAGCTCTACACCCTCGACCTCGGTGCGCTGGTCGCCGGATCCCGCTACCGCGGTGATTTCGAGGAGCGGCTGAAGAAGGTGCTCAAGGAGATCCGCACCCGAGGCGACATCATCTTGTTCATCGACGAGATCCACACCCTGGTCGGCGCTGGTGCCGCAGAGGGCGCGATCGACGCGGCCAGCATCTTGAAGCCGATGCTCGCTCGTGGCGAGCTCCAGACGGTGGGCGCCACCACGATCGACGAGTACCGCAAGCACGTCGAGAAGGACGCAGCACTCGAGCGCCGGTTCCAGCCGGTCAAGGTCGAGCAGCCCAGTGTGGCGATGACGATCGACATCTTGAAGGGCCTGCGCGACCGCTATGAGTCGCACCATGCGGTGACGATCACCGACCAGGCGCTCGTGGCCGCTGCCAATTTGGCGGATCGGTACGTGGCGGATCGCTTCCTCCCCGACAAGGCCATCGACCTGATCGACGAGGCTGGTAGCCGGCTACGTATCCGACGGATGAACGTGCCGAGCACGCACAAGGCGCTTGACGAGGAGATCTCCCGGCTCCGCAAGGACAAGGAGACCGCCATCGAGAAGGGTGCCTTCGAGCAGGCCAAGAAGCTGGCCGAGCAGGAGCGCGAGCGGCTCGAGCTCAAGGAGAGCCAGGAGGCAGAGTTCCGTTCCGAGGGCGTCGAGCTGTTCGACGTCGTCGACGAGGAGGTCATCGCCGAGGTCCTGGCTAACTGGACCGGCATCCCGGTCTACCGCCTGACCGAGGAGGAGACCGCCAAGCTGCTCCGCATGGAGGACGAGTTGCACAAGCGCATCGTCGGCCAGGAGGAGGCGGTCGAGGCTCTGTCGCGTGCGATCCGTCGGACCCGCGCCGGGCTCAAGGACCCGAAGCGTCCAGCTGGCTCGTTCATCTTCCTCGGACCGACCGGTGTGGGGAAGACAGAGCTCGCCAAGACGCTGGCTGAGTTCCTGTTCGACGACCAGGACGCACTCATCCAGCTCGACATGAGCGAGTACATGGAGAAGCACACGGTGAGTCGACTCGTGGGCTCCCCCCCGGGTTACGTCGGCTATGACGAGGGCGGGCAGCTCACCGAGGCGGTTCGCCGCAAGCCGTTCAGCGTGGTCCTCTTCGACGAGGTCGAGAAGGCGCACCCGGACGTGTTCAACACGCTCCTCCAGATCCTCGAGGACGGCCGTCTGACCGACAGCCAGGGCCGCACCGTGGACTTCAAGAACACCGTGCTGATCATGACCTCGAACCTCGGAACCGCCGATCTTCGCAAGTCCACCCTCGGGTTCTCAAAGACCTCCGAGTCGGTGACGCACGAGAAGATGAAGGTGAAGGTCAACGAGGCGCTCAAGGCCCACTTCCGGCCAGAGTTCCTCAACCGGATCGATGACACCATCGTCTTCCACGAGCTGACCCAGGACGAGGTCATCGAGATCGCCGACCTGCTGCTCGTGCGCACCATCGACCAGCTCGCCCTCCAGGGCATCGGACTCGAGCTCACCAAGGCGGCACGAATCCACGTCGCCGAGAAGGGCTACGACCCGCAGCTGGGCGCCCGTCCGCTCCGTCGTGCGATCCAGCAGCTCGTCGAGGACCCACTCTCGGAGAAGCTCCTCTGGAAGGAGTTCCGAGTCGGCGAGACCATCGTCGTCGACGTGGTCGAGGGCGAGGATGGTCCTGAGTTGGCCTTTACGGCCATCGAGGGCTTCGAGCCTCCGCCGGTCGAGATGGCGGGCGCAGGCGCCGAGGGCGAGTAAGCGTTCACGAGCCCGTGGGCGGCGACCCTCAGGCTCAGCTGAGCATCGACGTCGCAGGCAGACCCTAGGGTCTCCACTGTGGCGACCAAGATCCCTCCCTATCGCTGCATCTCGTGCGGCGCGACCGCCGTGCGCTGGACCGGGCAGTGCCCGACGTGCGGCGAGTGGAACACGATTGAGGAGACCTCCTCCCCGAGCGCGCCCTCGCTCTCGCTCCAGCCGCTCGGCGACGTCGAGGAGGTCAGGATGGTGGCCACCGGCATCGTCGAGCTCGATCGAGTGCTCGGCGGCGGCGTCACCTCTGGGTCAGTCACACTCGTCGTCGGCGAGCCGGGGATCGGCAAGTCGACCCTGTGCCTCCAGATCGCAGCCCGACTTCGAGACGCCATCGACGAAGGCGAGATCCTCATCGTCTCAGCGGAGGAGTCGGTGGCCCAAGTGGGAGCGCGAGCGCGTCGGCTCGGCGCTGAGCGCCACGGTGTGACGCTGCTCTCCACCTCTCATCTGCCTGACGTGGAGGAGGCCTTGGCCACGCGATCTCCCAGCGTGGCGGTGATCGACTCGGTCTCCACACTCCACACGCCAGCCCAGAGCGGCTCGCCCGGCAGCGTCACCCAGGTCCGAACTGCCGCTGAGGCGCTCTCGCAGTACGCGAGGCGGTCTGGGACCATGCTGATCCTCATCGGGCACGTCACCAAGGACGGCGACCTCGCCGGACCCCGCTCGCTCGAGCACCTCGTCGACACGGTGCTCCACATCGAGGGTGACCGTCACCACCAGCGACGGGTCCTCACCACCACCAAGCACCGCTACGGCAGAGCCGGAGAGGTCGGCGTCCTCACGATGGAGGAGGAGGGTCTTGTCTCGGTACCAGATCCCTCGGCGGCGCTCCTCGCTGAGCGAGGTAGGCCGCTGCCGGGCTCCGTGGCTTCGATCCTGGCCGAGGGAGCGCACCCGCTGGCGGTCGAGATCCAGGCGCTGGTCACACCAGCGGCAGGCTCACCTGCCCGAGTGGCACAGGGCATCCCTGCCACCAGGCTCCGCCAGCTCACCGCTGTGCTCGATGCCCACGGCGAGCTCGGCCTCGGGCGATCGGACGTCTTCGCCGCCTGCTCTGGGGCGATCAAGGCCACCGAGCCAGCTGTCGACATGGCCGTGATGGCGGCCATCGTCTCGGCTGAGTGGGGGATCGCCCTCGATCAACGGGTGGTCTGCATCGGCGAGGTGGGGCTGACCGGCGCCTTTCGGCCGGTCTCAGCGATGGAGCGACGGCTGCGCGAGGCGGCACGGATCGGGCTCACGACGATGGTTGTCCCTCCAGGGACCCCGATCATCGACGGTGCGACCAGGATCGAGGTCGCCACGGTGGCGGAGCTGCTTGGCGCGGTGCGCTCGCTTGCTGCTCCGCAGGCACCAGCCCGAGAGAGACGGCCGGAGGAAGGCTGGTAGAATGGGATCTCCCGAAACGCCATGCGTGGCGTGAGGGAGTCCGAGCGCCCCACCCGCACACGATGCGCGGCCGGAGGCGGATGACGAGGGAGTGCCATGGGATTCAAGGTCGGCGACAAGGTTGTGTACCCACACCACGGGGCAGCCATCATCGAGAAGCGAGAGAAGCGGGTCGCCTTCGGCGAGAAGAAGGAGTATCTGGTGCTCCGACTCGCCTATGGGGACCTGACGCTGATGGTGCCGGCTGACAACACCGAGGGTGTCGGCCTTCGTGAGGTCATCAACGACGAAGAGGTCGAGGAGGTGTTCGCTGTCCTTCGCAAGAAGGAGGCCCGCATGCCGACCAACTGGTCCCGTCGCTACAAGAACCACTCCGAGAAGTTGCGCAGTGGTGACATCTATCAGGTCGCCGAGGTCGTTCGGAACCTGTCGATCAGAGACAAGGACAAGGGGCTGAGCGCGGGCGAGAAGCGGATGCTCTCGAGGGCTCGCCAGATCCTCGTGTCGGAGCTGACCTTCGCACTCAACGTCGACGAGGAGACTGCAGAGCAGCGTCTCACCGACGCGCTTCCCTAACCATGACCACCTCGGCCATCGTCGTGGCCGGCGGCTCGGGACGCCGCTTCGGTGGACCGAAGCAGTTCGCCGTGCTCGGGGCCGCCACGGTGGCAAGCCACTCGGTGCTGGCATGTCGATCGGTGGCCGACGAGGTCATCCTGGTCGCCCCTCAAGGGATGCACGCCGAGACCCACGGTGCTGATCGTGTGGTGCAAGGTGGCGCTACCCGATCTGCATCGGTGCGGGCCGGCCTGTCGGTGGTCGATGCGGAGTGTGACGTGGTGATCGTCCACGATGCAGCGAGACCGCTCGCGTCAGAGCGGCTCTTCTTGGCCGTCGTCGCCGAGCTCGCCGACGACACCGTGGCGGGGGCGATCTGCGGACGAGAGGTGACCGACACGATCAAGCGGGTCGCCGAGATCGACGGGCGTCGTCGAGTGACCGACACGCTTGAGCGCGCCGAGCTCGTGGCGATCCAGACACCCCAGGCGTTCCGGCGCTCTGTGCTCGAGACGGCACATCGTGACCAAGCCGAGGCCACCGACGATGCTGCGCTCGTGGAGCTGGTCGGTGGCGTTGTAGTCGTGGTCCCTGGCGAGGAGCACAACATCAAGATCACCTCGCCAGCCGACCTTGGCGAGGCAGAGCGACTGCTTGCGGGGCACCCTTGAGGATCGGCCAGGGCATCGATGTGCACGCGTTCAGCGACGACACCGCGAGGCCGCTGATCCTCTGCGGGGTCATCGTGGAGGGAGCACCGGGCCTCGATGGCCACTCCGACGCTGACGTCGCCACGCACTCGCTGATCGACGCCATCTTGGGCGCAAGCGGCCTGGGCGACCTCGGCCGGCACTTCTCGAGCGACGATGAGCGATTCGCGGGCGCGGCCAGCCTGGACCTCCTCGAGGTGGCGCTGGCCAAGCTGGCCAAGATCAAGGTCGAGAATTGCCGCACCCTCATTCACGACGCCGGCAAGCGCGGATTCGAGGCGTTGTTCGAGAAGGCCGGCCTGCCCAAG
>CAITOG010000397.1 GCA_903893955.1 uncultured Actinomycetes bacterium | reverse complement strand
GCCATGTACTCGACGGTGCTCGGGATGATCACGGAGGTCGAGGTGCTCCGAGCACTCGGTGAGGAGCAGACGGCACGTTCGATGGTGCGTCGACGGTCTGACGTGCTCGACCTGCTCAGGGCAGCACTTGTCGTCGACGGATGACTACTCCTCGTCGCCGATCAGCTTCTTGAAGCGCGAGGGCTTGGGCTCGGCGGGCGGTGGCGCCACCTTCTTGGGGGTCGGCTTCTTCGGCGTGTAGCGACCGGTGTCGTAGTTGGCGGACGGCTTGGTTCCCTCAGCGGCCTTCGACGTCGCTCCCCGGCGAGGTGCCGGGTTCTTCGGCGTCGTTCCGTCTTTCTTGGATCGGCGACGATCAGCAGATGCCTCGGCGACGGCACGTGAGTCGGTGGTGCCGAAACGCTGGATGCGCCGTGCACGAAGCAGCAGCCACCCGCCGTAGATCCAGAAGGGGACGCCGAGAAGGAACGAGCGGATCGGGGGCTGCGATGCCACCACGAGTCCCATCAGGATGCTGGTGAAGACGGCGGGGGTGCGGCGCCCCATCCGCACCGACACGAACAGAGCGAGGGCCATGATCAGTTCGATGATGAGGAACGGGACGTAGTCGATGGGGTGCGTCTGAGAGCAGAGGCCCTTGACCAGGAAGAAGTCCTTGGCACAGTGCCCGTGGCTCGGGTGTGCCGTGGTCGTGTACTGCGTCGGCCCGAACATGTTGGGAAGGTTGAGTCCGAGCGTGAAGATCACGCCGAGGATCGCCGCTACCCAGCCGAAGCGGACCTCGGAGCCCTCGATGGTCTTCATCGCCTTCTGGCGATCCTCGATGGGGATGATCTCGACGGTGGAGGTCTGTGAAGGAGGGAGCGGTCGCTGCTTCTTGGGCTTCAAGAAACGATCGGACAAGGACCGTGACTCTGGTTCATTGTCGTTCGGACTGGTCTCGTCTGCGTCGCTCACGCTGCCAAGGCTACAAGAGCGAGGTGGCGCCTCCTCTCGAGCGAGTATCGTGGGGTGACCCACTCACGAGTCGTCGTGAGCACGGGCGCTTAGCTCAGCTGGTTAGAGCGCAGCCTTCACACGGCTGAGGTCGTGGGTTCGAGTCCCGCAGCGCCCACCAATCGCGCGTCAACCCGCCGCAGCGAGCCACGAGGTTGTGCTCCACGCCTGACGAGGTCTCCTGGGTAAATCGGCTTCGTCAAATGGTCTATGGCCGCCTCTTGACCGTGCGAACATGAGTGCTACGGTCAAATCCCGAGCGGGAGAGGACACTATGACCAACGCACCTGAGCACCTTGGACCAGTCAGCTACGCCGTAATCGAGTTCGAGGGCTCTATCGATCCGAGCGTGCCACACGCCCTGACTGAGATCGTCGCCAACGGCTCCGTTCACATCTTGGACCTCGCCGTCGTCTCGAAGGACGAGGATGGTCAGGTCGAGATCATTGAGGTCACCGAGGTCGAAGAGGCGTCGGATCTCCATGCGCTCGCCGAGTTCATCACCAGCGTCATCGCGAGCGAGGACGTGATCCAGATGGCCGAGGTGCTCGAGCCCGGCAGGACAGCGCTCCTGGCGGTCTGGGAAGACACCTGGGCCATCGGCTTTGCTGAGGCGATCAGGTCGTCAGGTGGCGAGATGGTGGCATCGGGCCGCATCCCTGCCGACGCCATCGCTGAGGCGCTCGTCGAAGCGATCGAGAACTAGAACCAGTCAGCAAGAGAGACGAACGGAGAGCAACATGCGCAGG
>CAITOG010000396.1 GCA_903893955.1 uncultured Actinomycetes bacterium | reverse complement strand
GACGTCGAGGTCTCGAGCTCCTCGACGAGTTCGTCGCGCTGCTCTGGAATTGGCTCGCTCACCAGACGTCACTGCTCGATCGAACTCCCACCACGCTCGACCCGCAGTCCCCCATCTCGACGATCCTAGGGACAAGATGTCAGCGAACCCCTCGACGTGCACGACCGCCCAATCCGTTCTGACCCCCTGCTGAGTTTGCAACCCATGCTCGCGAAAGAATGGCGTAGGATCAAAGTCCCCTGAGTGGGCGCAGCAACAACCGGACAAGTGGGGGAAACATCATGAGCACATCGAAGTCTCTCGGATCGAAGCTGGTCGGTGTTACGGCAGCTGCTGTCGCCTCGACCTTCCTCGCCATGGCGGTGCCTGCTGGTGCCCTCCCGACCCCACAGGCGCCGACCAACGCCAAGATGTTCCTCGAGCCCGTCCCCGACGCCACGGTCGGGATGCTGGCATCGACCCACGTGTCATGGGATGCACCGACCCAGTCCAACCTGGCCAGCTACTCAGTCGGCTTCTACACATCGACGGGGCAAGCGATCAACATCTTGCCCGGTACGACCACTGACACATCTGACGTCCTCCCGATCCCAATCGGCAACTCGCTGCCGACGAACCCGCTCGCGCCGACCACGCTCATCCCCCCCTACAGCGACGGCTTGGGGGTCGTGGCCAACTATCAGGTCCCGCCCCTGGCGCCCCACGGCATCTCGCCGAGCAGCCCACCGGCCTTCTTCACCGTGAAGCCAGTGACGGCGATGCCGATCTACCGGCTCACCTTCCCGTGGCACTCGTCAACTCTCTACGCGAACGAGCAGAGCAGCATCAGCGAGCTCTCGCAGCTCCTCGAGACCTTCGCACCGAGCTGTGATCTCAATGGCGCCAAGAGCGTGAACGCCACTGTCACGCTCGTAGGGCGGACCAACGGCAACATCCAAGCTGAGCGCGACCCCTCGCTCTCCGCGGCTCGGATCAAGACCGTCAAGTCGGCGATCCTGGGCGTCTACGGACAGCTGGGCAAGCCAGTGCACTTCAGGAGCGTGAACCTCGGCGACACCAACCAACTTGGCGACGACAGCACCCAGACGTGGCGCCAAGCTGATCGGTCAGTGACGATTGAGATCACCACCACGAACTCGCCAGAGCAGACCTGCGCCGGCTGAGCAAACGTGGAGCCTGCCAGCTGGACGATCAGCCTGGCTGCTGCTGTGTCAGGCTCGCGAGATGCCTGACACAGTCACCCTGACGAGCCCTGTCGCCGGGGTTGCCACCCTGACGCTCACTCGCCCTGAGCACCTGAACGCGATGACCTCGGAGCTCGTGGGCGCCCTCCATGCGCGCCTCGACGACCTTGGCGACGATCCTGATGTCAGGGTGGTGATCCTGACCGGTGCGGGACGAGCCTTCTGTGCCGGGCTCGATCTCAACGGCTACGGAGCGCCGGCGGCGACCGTCGCTCCTGCGCACGGCGCACTCGGGGTGGCGCTTGCCACCCAAGAGGAGATCGCCGACCTCGTGCTCCATCTACGACGCCTGCCGCAGGTGGTGATCGCGGCAGTGAACGGTCCCGCGGCAGGTGGTGGTCTGGCGCTCGTGCTTGGAGCCGATATCCGACTCGCCGCAGAGAGCGCACGTTTCTCCGCCGCGTTCATCAAGATCGGTGTCTCCGGCTGCGACATCGGTACCTCGTGGCTCTTACCTCGACTGATCGGGGCTGGTGCGGCGCACGAGATGATGCTCACCGGTCGCCTCGTCGACGCAGACGAGGCCGCTCGCCGAGGACTCGTCCTTGACGTCGTCGCGGACGAGATCCTGATGGAGCGCGCACTCGATGAGGCAGCGCTTGTGCTGGCCAATTCGCCTCTCGGCGTCCGCATGACCAAGGAGACAATGTGGGCATCGCTCGAGATCTCGGGTCTCGCTGCGGCCATTGCGCTCGAGAACCACACACAGGTCCTGTGCTTGAGCTCGCCGGACCAGCATGAAGCAGTCAGCGCGTTTCTGGAGAAGCGAGCCCCAAGGTGGCAGACAAGCTGAGCTAGTCGCCGCTCTCGCCAACGAGCACCGCCTGCCTCGTAGCATCGGGCCATGGTCGTCGGTCCGCTCCCGGAGCATGAGTACCACGAGATCTACTCCAAGGTCCCTCGCCTGACGGTCGAGCTCATCATCGAGTCAGAGCAAGGCGTCGCCCTCACGCAGCGGCGATCGGGTCCGTGCGCTGGACTCTGGCACCTTCCTGGAGGGACGGTCCGATACGGCGAACCACTCCGTGACGCTGTTGTGCGGGTCGGGTTGGATGAGCTCGGGGTCCACGTCGTTGCCGGTGCGGTGCTTGGCTACATCGAGTACCCGAGCCACCTCAACCAGGGCATTGACTGGCCGGTCGGGATCGCCTTCAAGACCACGCTCGGATCGAACGAGCGATTGGCGAACAGCGAAGATCTCACATGGTCGCATGGCCGCAGCCTTGCTATGCACGATGAGCAGCGCTCACTGCTTCGATCACTCGGCGTCGAGGTCGCCTCGCGGTAGCAGGGCCCGGGCTCGCTCATCACTGAAGGAACCTGTCACCCGTCCTGTGACCATCCCGCCCTCGACCGCCAGCACAGTGATCTCGCCACGGTTCCTGATCTCGAGCGGCATGGTGACCTTTCGAAGGTCGCCGTAGTACGTCAGGGTTCGCCCTCGGGCCTCATCGCTGCCGACCCCGGCCGCCATGCCGCCATCGATCATCGGCCTGAATGGAGCGAACGCACGAGCGATGCAGGGCATCTCGAAGAACCGAAGGTGTTTCTGCTCGAGCCACGGCAGCCAGGAATCGACCTGCGCCTGCTGCTGGCGTCGGAACGCCACCAGCACGATGGCGGGCTCGGCCCCGAAGCAGTCAGGCGTGATCGCCTCGGCCCCGAAGAGGTCCTTGGCCGAGAGGCGAGGAAAGGCCAGCCCGGTCATGCCTCGCCCGTCGTTGCTGAAAGCTCCTCGAGTCGTTGTGCCTCGGCAATGATGCCGGCGAGCATGCCGGGGAAGACGAAGCGATGGAACGGGGCCACGCCGTACCAGTAGAGGCGGCCAAGCAGCCCTCGAGGTCGGAATAGCGCCGTCTGGGTGATGGTCGTCCCGAGCGAGTCTCCATCGAGGTCCCAGGTCAGCCGCGCCTCGCCGGGGAGGCGCATCTCAGCGTGAAGGCGGAGTCGTCGCTCCGGCACCAGCTCCTCGACACGCCAGAAGTCCAGCGCGTCGCCGACACCCAGATGTTCCTTGCGACCTCTTCGCAAGCCAGGCCCCCCAAGGAGCTGATCCATCACCCCACGGATGCGCCACAACCACTCCCCTGCGAACCAGCCGCGTTCGCCACCGATCGAGCTCACCGCCGCAAAGACAGCACCCGGCGAGGCGGGAGTGGTCACCGTCCGCACGTCGCGAAGCACCGTGCCACCTGACCACTCGGGGTCGGTGGGCGTCGTCGAGAAGTGGACCAGGTCCGCATCAACGAACCGCGTCGGCACATCTCCTATCTCGGTCGCCGCCAGCGCTCGCCGGATCGCCTCTCGCAGTCCCATCGGCTCACCGAGCAGCCACGGCGGTGCCGCACCCTCGCCCAGGGTGACCTCATTGACCAGCGACTCGACGAGCTCACGGGCCAGCGGCACCGGGACTGGCGTGACCAGCCCCACCCATCGACTTGAGAGCCCAGGCGTCAGCAGCGGCACCTTGATCAGGCGGCGACGGGCGAGCCCCGCCACCTCGGCGTAGGTCGCCATCATCTCGGCATAGGAGACCACGTCGGGGCCACCGATCTCGGCAATGGACGGCAATGCCTCAGTCGTCGTCACCGTCCGCACGAGGATGTCGATGACATCGGCGATGGCGATCGGCTGGCACCTGGTCGTCACCCAGCGAGGTGTCACCATGATCGGCAGCACCTCGACCAGGTAGCGAAGCATCTCGAAGCTCGCCGAGCCGGAGCCGATGATGACGCCGGCTCGAAGCTCGACGACCTCGACGCCACCGATCGCTAGCGCCCTGCCGACCTCGTGCCTGCTCTTGAGATGGTCGCTCAGCTCATCGTCGTCGCTCCCGAGCCCACCGAGGTAGATGATCCGGCCTACCCCTGCCGCAGCGGCGTAGCGGCCGAAGTTCTCGGCGTCGACCTGCTCACGGGTGGCCCAGTCATCGCCCTGGCCGATCGAGTGGATCAGGTAGACCGCAACATCGACGTCGGCCATCGCCTCGGACAGATCCCCGCCGGCATCGCCCGCCACGATCTCGACGTCGCCTGCCCACCTCGCTGCGGCGAGCTTGGCCGGCGTCCTCGCCAGGCAGCGCACCTGCCACCCTGCAGCCACCAGTGGCGTGACGAGTCGCCCGCCGACGTAGCCGGATGATCCGGTGACCAGGGCTCTTGGCACGGTGCGACTCCTCGTTGGCGGCCCTCTCGTGAAGACCCGATTCTCGACGCTACCGGGGATCGCGACGCCGTCAGCCAGCTCAGCCGAAGGAGAGGGCGACCACGGTCGCCTCGAGCACGCTGCCGTCCTTGGCAGAGATCGTGGTCACGACGAGTGCCCCTGTCGGTGCAGGTGGGCTCGAGAAGGCCAGCGAGGTCGCAAACGGTGCCATCGTCCCCATCGAGCCCCCCATCGCGGTGCCCTTGCCGAGCGAGGTGGTGCCGTCGGCTGCCCTGATCTCGAGGTTGATCACCGCCTCGTACGCGGTCGAACGGCCCGAGATCGCCAAGGGCGAGGAGACCGTCGCTCCCCCAGTGGGACTCGAGACGATCAGATCGGGCGCGACCGACCCCATGACCCACCATTCGGCGCCGACCCTCTTGAGCGCCACCGAGGTGATCGGTCCTGTGGGGTTCGATCGCACCGGCACGATGGCGGTGTCCGCCCCTGTCGAGACGACAGCCCCAGGCGTCGGCGTCGGGAAGGAGAGGTAGTCAGCGCCGAACGCCCTAGCGGCGGCATCTGGGCTCGCCAGGCCTGCGCTGCCAGGCGCAGGGAACACCGCCAATGACGGTCGGGTGACCATCGAGGTCGAGGTTGGCGTCGGGGCGGTCGACGTCGAAGGGTGTGTGGTCGACGTGGTCGTCGCCCTGGTCGTCTTGGCCGTTGCGCCGCCATGCGACGAGCCGCACGCCGCGGCGAGCAGAGCGATCGAACAGAGCCCGATGATCAACCTTCTCGGCATACCCCCAGCCTTGCACCGTTCCTCGGCGCATGCATGGCAGGCAGGGGCCTTCAGCGTGCTGCTGCCACGAGCTCGGGTCGCCAGCCGGGCGGCCGAAGGACGTGCCCCGCCCGTTCCCCCCATGACGTCGCTCCCGCCACGTCGATGAACATCCGTCGGTACTCGTGCGTGGCGATCGTCCATGAGCTGAACGAGTCGATGTTCTCGGTCAGGCCGTAGACCACGAGCTCCTCCTCCTTCTCGAAGGTCCCGAAGAGGCGATCCCAGATGATCAGGATCCCGCCGTGGTTGCGGTCGAGGTAGCGCCGGTTGGAGCCGTGGTGGACGCGGTGCGCAGAGGGTGTCGACAGCACGGCCTCACCCGCCCCAAGGGTGCGGACGGCCTCTGTGTGGATCCAGAACTGCCAGACGAGATTCAGCCCCCTGGCTCGAAGGATCATGCCGGGTCGGACCCCGAGGAGGCCGAGCACGCCATAGGGCATCATCGTGCCGAACGACTCTGCCACTGGCTGCCGAAGTGCTGTCGAGAGGTTGTAGCGCTCCGAGGAGTGGTGGACCACGTGGATCGCCCAGAGCGAGCGCACCTCGTGCTGCACTCGGTGGCTCCAGTAGTAGAGGAAGTCCCAGCCCACCATCGCCACCGTCCAACCGAGCACCCCCTCGCCGAGGTCGGGCAGCACTCGGCGGCGAAACATCGCATCGGCTTCGGTTCGACTCGAGAGCCATGTCGCAGCAGCGACGCCACCGGTGACCACAGCAACTGGTCCGGCGAGTCGCTGCACCCGTGCTGCGACGAGGGTCCGAGTGGTCACTGCACCGTCGTCGCCCGTCGCACCGTCTCGGGCCACCACCCGATCGGCCACGAAGGCCGCTGCACCTGCGCCAAGCGCCACGCCAACCAGCGCTCTCCCAGCACGACCTCGACCGGGTGTGAGCGGACGCAGCAACTGTGGGATCACGAGCGGCGCCACGACCGACAAGGTCCCCATCGACAAGCTGGCGAAAGTGTCACGGCGCTCATAGGCACCTGCCATCGCCGCCCTCTCAGGGCGTCGGCGGTACCACGATCGCTCAGCAGCCATCGCCAGGAAGTAGCCGGGGATCGCCAAGAGGGAGGGATCCCGCTTGATCCGACCGATCAGGTTGAGTGCCACGTGATCATCATCGCGCTCTTCTCCCCGTTCAGGCTCAGTCTGGTGGCGGCGCGAAGCCGAAGCACGCGATCTCCCTGGAGAAGGCCTTCGCTATCACCTCGATGTCCTTCTGGCCGAGCGCGGGTCCGCTCTCGTCTCCCCGGGCGGCGGTGGTCTTGGTGCGGGGCAGCTCGATCGATGCCGGGTCGATGCCCACCGTCTCGACGATCGCGGCCAGATCACCAGCGAGCTGCTCGTAGCGACCGACGTGGTCAACGCCCACGGTCGCCCCATCGAGGCTGTAGCGATCGAAGTCGACCGGGAGGCTCTCGGCGGTCAGGTAGTCAGCCCGTCCGGCGGGGTGCCGTGACAGCAGCCACTCCGACAGAGAAGGCGGTGACGAGGCGTCTTTGATCGCCCATCGATACGCCGAGAGGACCTTGTCGAAAGGGTCGCGTTCGAAGGCGAACGTGGTGTAGCCGGCAAGGCGCTCCTCCCCAGCCACCCGCAGCACCTCGCGGAGCCGCATGTGGTTCCAATACGCCGTCGGCGGCGCGGCGACTGGTCGACCCTGGAGGCGCCTCGAGAGCTGCTGGCGGCGGTGGCGAGCCCTCCACCGACGGTCGAGTGTGGGTTCGCCGGGGAGCGAGAAGTTGCGCGGGTGGTGCCCCTCGACCGGTGGGTAGACCGGGGTGACGACAGCGTCGTCACCGACCACCTTCGACAGCGCCACCTCGATGCTGGTGCCAGCGGTCTTCTGGGTCTTGATGAAGATGAACCGGTGACGATGCGAGATGATCACGCCGCCATCTTGGCTCTTCGCGGGGTCTCGATGCCGTCTGCGCGAAGCAGCCCCGCTCAGGGTGCCGAAAATTCATCTCGACGATTTGATCCTAAGATCGGCCATATGGAGCCGAGCGCAGGCAGGTGGTTTCTCAGCGAACGAGCTGTTCGGTGATCGAGGACGCTTCTCGACCTGGCGAACAATCTGAGCAGCGGCGCATGCGTCGACGACGAGAGGATCTTCGGGATCTGATCCTCTCGACAGCCAGCAGCCTGCTGCTGACCGAAGGCCTGTCCTCTGGGGCCGAACACATCACCTTCAAGCGGGTGTTCGATCAGATCGAGCAAGGCGAGGGGATCCGCATCACCAATGCGTCAGTCATCGGGCGCATCTGGCGTGATCAGTCGGACTTCCAGCGAGATGTCCTCGTGGCGGCTGCTCTGGATGCGCCGCATCTCGACGTCGTCGCCACTAATGCCGTGGTGGAAGACGCACTGCGCAGCTTCGACCTCACGACGCCTGAGCGAAGGGCGGCGGCGCTCACCGAGCTCCTTCGGATCGGCAGCATGACGAACTTCGCCCTCCTCACCGGCAGCGAGTCGTGGCGGATGTGGGTGGCGCTCTGGTCGCTGCACATCGCTGGATCCTCGGCGAAGCCCGACGAGGAGATCGGCGAGATCCTGATCGCCTCGTACCACGACATCAACGAGGCCTACATCACCATCTTCGGCTCCATCTTCGAGCGCCTCGGTTTTCAGGTGCGAACGCCACTCACCATCAAGGACTTCGTGATCGAGATGGCCTCGGTGGCCGAAGGGCTCGCCATTCGAGAGGCGCTGCTCGGTGGGCCGCTCAGAGCGATCGAGCTCCCAACTGGTCCAGACGGCGATCTTCAGGAATGGAACCTTTTCGGGCTCGCCGTCGACGCGCTCGCGAAGACCTTCCTCGAACCCGTTGTCGCTGCCTGACCTGCGAGAGCGGGTCACAGCCCTCGTGCACGATGTACCCATGGCACGACACCTCCTGCTGCTCGACCAAGACGGCGTCCTCGCAGACTTCGATGGAGCGCTTGACGAGGTGCTGCGTGACCTCGGCCACGACCCCACACTCCTCGAGCGGACCGCCTGGGACTACGCCAAGGACGTGGAACGGCACTTCGGGATCGACGCAGTGCGTGCGCTCGACGACGCGTGGCGAGCGCCCGGCTTCTTCAAGCGCCTCGATGTCATCGACGGGGCCATCGAGGCGGTGGAGGAGCTGCTCGCCCTTGGGTTCGACGTTGCGGTGTGCACCGCACCGAGCAGTGAGAACCCGACGTGCGCATCGGACAAGCTGTGGTGGGTCGACCACCACTTCCCATCACTGGCAGGAAACGTGGTGCTCGCGACCGACAAGACGCTCGTCCACGGAGACCTCCTCATCGACGACCGGCCATGGATCTCGGGACTTCGCCGGCCGACCTGGCAGCATCTCCGCTTCGCCACCAAGGACGAGGGACCCTTCGCCGATGAGCTTTCGATCGACTCGTGGAGCGAGTGGCGAACGGTCGCCGACCTCTTGGACACCGGCCTCGTGGCCGCCTGAATCATGATGGACTCACGTCGTCGCCTCCGAACGAGGACAATCCCACTGGCGGTCATGGCTGCGGTGGCCCTGCTCGCCGCGTCGTGCGCGTCAAGCTCCCCGCCCTCGACCGCGGCATCGACATCGAGATCGACATCGACATCGACGACCATGGCGCCCTCGCCGACACAGGCAAGCCAAGCGCCGCCGCCCGTAAGCGCGAGCCTGGTGATCGGCGCGCCCGACCAGAACGCTGTGCCGTCGAGCTGCACGGTGACCGGACAGGGTCGGATCTGGCTGCCTGATCCCCGTTGCACCCCGGGCGCGCTCAACCCGGAGGTCAATCAGGCCAACATCGGGTCGACCATCTGCGTTCCGGGCTTCAGCTCCTCCATCCGCCCACCCCAGTCGTTCACCTATTCGCTCAAGAGGGCACAGATGGCAGCGTGGGGGATCGTCGGCTCCACGCGATCGATCGAGGAGGACCACTTGGTCCCGCTCTCGCTCGGCGGTGCGCCGAGCGATGCGCGCAACCTATGGCCCGAGCAGGGTGGGATCCCGAACGTCAAAGACACCCTCGAGTACACGCTCTACCGGATGGTCTGCCGTGGAGAGGTCGACCTCTCCACGGCGCAGCACGCCATCGCCCAGAACTGGGTGACGGCCTACCAGCGCTTCGTGGGCCCGTTGCCGAGCTGAGTGGTGTGGTCAGCCGCCAGTCGTCGTCGTGGCAGCTGCACCGGTCGTGGTCGTGGTGTAGAGCTGCGGGCACTGCGCTCGCACGATCGAGCCGATCTGCTTCGAGGTGTTCTGGTAGTTCGTGGTGTTCGCCTTCTGCATCGCAGCGGTGAACTGACTGATCGAAGCACCAGACTTGACGCTTGCCTCAAGCGTCGAGAGCTGCGCTGCGGTCTGGGTCTTCCAGGTGGCGACGAGCTGCGGGGCGATGGGCTCGACGAGCGAGATCGCCTCGGTCGAGATGGCGTCGAGCTTCCGGATCAGCTTGAGCTCTTGCGCTGGCGTGGTGGCGCTGGCGGCGGAGCTGGACTCGAGAGCGCTGGCTGCATCGGCTGCGGCCTTGAACTTCGCACAGTCGATGTGCCCCGCCTTGGTGACTGGCACGGCTGCGGTGGTGGCGGTGCTCGATGAGCTGCCGGACGAGCAGGCGGCCAGCGAGGTTCCGGCGATGACAAGTGCACCTGCAGCGACGACGAGGCGGTTCATAGGGGGCTCCCTTTGGGGCAATGGTCCGCAAACGGGTGCAGACGGCGTGAGATGTCATTCTACGCCGTGTCAGCGTCCGATTCGGGTGCACCAGGGTCACGAGGTGCTCCGGGCACTGGTGCCACCGGAAGGTTCACGTGAAAGACCATCCCGATGACTCGGATCGCGAAGCACAGTCCCCCGGCGAGGAAGTACCAGGCGAGGTTGATCCGGTCGATCTCGTAACCGATCACGATCACGCCGGAGCCGACCAGCGCCGGCACCGCGTAGAGGCCCTCCCTGAGCACCGCGGGCACCCGATTGAGCAGGACGTCTCGAATCGCACCACCGCCGACAGCCGTGACAGTGCCGAGGAGCACTGCCGTGACCGGCGTGGCGTGGTGCTGGAGCGCCACGTCGGTCCCGATCACGCAGAACAGCGACAAGCCGATGGCGTCGAACGCCTCGACCGAGCTGCTCCACCGGATCAGCGGACCCCGGAGCACGAATGCGGTAAGACCTGACAGCGTGACCGCGACGATGACCCGCCAGTCATAGATGCTCGCTGGACGGATGCCGAGCAGCACATCGCGCATGATGCCTCCGGCCAATCCCACGGTCGCGGCCAGGACCATGACGCCGAAGATGTCGAGCCTCCCGCGGACCGCCGCCAATCCTCCTGAGATCCCGAAGGCGAACGCGCCGATGATGGTGATCCAGGTAATGGCAACCGAGTTGCTGCCGGCGAAGTAGGTGGTGAGGGCGATCATGGTCTTGTCGTTGGGTCTCCCCGCTCAACGTAGCCCTCGTCGCTATGGTTTCGACGTGGACGCTGCTTCCCCACTGCCAGTCGGCTACGACGAGATCGACCTTCTGATCCGCAAGGCCGGCAAGTTCCTGCTTCGCAACAGCTCTGAGGGGACGTTCGATCTCCACACCATGCTCCGGCAGATCGGTGACGCCTATGGCTGCCATGTCGAGGCGATGGTGAACATGGAGGGCCTGACCTTCGTCATCACGCATCCTGATGGCCAGCAGCGCACCGGCGTCGTCCACGCGCAGCCCTCGCTCGAGCGACTCGACCTCGTGAGCGAGTTCAAGGACCTCACCCAGCAGATCGAGGCCCGGCGACTCAGCGCTCGTGAAGCCGTCAGCGCACTTGACGCGATCGAGATGAGTCGCGGCCCCTATCCCTGGTGGCTTCGCTTCATCGGCGTGATCTTGTTCGCAGCTGGCTTCGCGCCGAGCATGCAGGCGACGTGGAGCGAGCTCGGCGCCACCGTGATCCTCGGTGCCGTGATGGCCGTCGTCTACCTCGTCGGGGAGAAGGTCGCGGTGCTGCGGACCATGTTGCCGGTGCTCGCCGCGACGCTGGTCTCGCTGTTCGGCTTCGCCTTCCTCAACATCGCCCACGCGCATGGCGGACCTGTCCTCGTCATGGTGCCAGCGCTCTTCGTCATGATCCCGGGAGACTTCCTCTGCGCGGCGGCGGCCGAGATCGCCGTCGGCCAGTTCACCGTCGGCACCATCCGGCTCGTGCAGTCGGCGTTCATCCTCGCCCAGCTCGCTGCAGGGGTCGTGATCGGCGCTGCGCTCTCAGGTGCTG
>CAITOG010000395.1 GCA_903893955.1 uncultured Actinomycetes bacterium | reverse complement strand
GTTGAGGCTGTCCCACGGGGGCCTCGAGTCACCGCCGCCCCTGGTGGAGATCAGGGCTTCAGCGCCGAGGCTGCTGAGCTCATCGAGCTCGAGGAACTCGAGGGAGCCCCTCGTGGTGAGCTCAGCCACGTTGGCAGCTCGGACAGATCCCGGTGACCTCAACGCTGTGCGCGATCTCGTCCCAGCCGCTCGTCCGCGCCACCTCGCCGGCCCATGCTTCCACCGCTGGTGCATCGAGCTCCTCGACCAGCCCGCAGCTGCGACAGCGCAGGTGGTGGTGGTGCTCACTGCGGCAGCGTCGGTAGAGCGCTTCGCCCGCCTCGGTCCGTATCTGGTCGACCTCACCTGCCTCGGCCATCTTGGCCAGCTGGGAGTAGACGGTGGCGAGCGCCACCCGATCGCCACCGCTTCGAAGGCGAACGTGCAGGTCCTGGGCTGACAAGAAACCGTCGGTCGTCTCGAGGATGGCATCGAGCGCCCGCCGCTGGCGGGTCATCCTGACGGGCGCCGTGGGCTCTGGGGTCATGTCCAGATTGTAACCATTCCATTTCTTGGCTACAGTCCAGAACCCGGAACTGGAACAGTTCCAGACAATGGGAGGTGCGGTGAGGAGCCAGGGAGGTGCGTCGGTCGTGACCGCGGCGCTCGTCGTCGTGGCTATCGTGCTGACGGCATGTGGCGCGGGGATGACCCTCTCCACCGCCCAGGGCCGACTCCGTGTCGTGGCCGCCGAGAGCCCGTGGGGTCAGGTCGCCGCCGCCATCGGTGGCCCTGACGTGCAGGTGACCAGCCTCGTGGCGGCCGCGAACGTCGATCCACACGAATACCAGCCCACTGCGGCTGCCGCCGCAGCGGTGGCGCAGGCAGCGGTGGTGGTCGACAACGGGCTCGGCTACGACAACTTCATGGAACGCCTCTTGGCGACGGGAGCAGCCGGGCCTCGCCAGGTCGTCACCGCAGCCACGGTTCTCAACGTGGCTGGGAACGATGCCAACCCACATCTTTGGTACGCCCTCGAGCGGGTCCCCACCGTGGCCAAGGCCATCGAGGCTGCGCTGAGCACCGCTGACCCGGCGCACCGCGCCGACTACCGCGCTCGGCTCTCGAGGTTCGATGCGTCCTTGGGACCGGTCCTCGGGCAAGTGGCGACCGTGGCTCGGCTGCACGGCGGCGCCCCGGTGGCCCAGACCGAGCGGGTAGCGGGCTACCTGTTGGCCGAGGCGCACCTCGTCGTCGTGAGTCCCGCATCGTTCGCCGTGAGCGTCGAGTCCGGGCAGAGCCCTCCAGCGCAGGCCACCGAGGCCATGGATGCGCTGCTCGTCAACCGGCGGGTCACAGCGCTGGTGCTCAACAGCCAGACAGAGACACCCGTCACCGACACCGCTGCGGACATCGCTCGTGCACATCAGGTGCCTGTGGTGGCGGTCACCGAGACCGTCCAGCCGCCGACAAGCTCGTTCGTGGCCTGGCAGTCCCGCCAGCTCCGCTCGCTCGAGGCGGCGCTCGATGGGTGAGCCCATGATCGTGCTCGACGAGGTGACCGCCGGCTACGGCGAGCACCCCGTGCTCCGCCACCTGGACGCGACCATCGAGCGTGGCGAGTTCGTGGCGGTCCTCGGTCCGAACGGTTCCGGCAAGACGACCCTGATCCGGCTTCTTCTCGGCCTCCTCGCGCCGAGCAACGGCTCGGTCGTCGTCGCTGGGACCTCGCCCTCGGCGGCGCGCTCATGCGTGGGCTACGTGCCGCAGCACCGGGGCTTCGACCGTGATCTGCCTATCCGGGGCCGAGAGCTCGTGGAGCTCGGTCTCACTGGTAGTCAGCTGGGCCTCCCGCTCCCACGGCGATCTCGGCGCCGTCGTGTCGATGACGTGCTCGAGCTCGTCGGTGCCAACGCGTTCGCCACCGCCCCTATCGGGATGCTCTCCGGCGGCGAACAGCAGCGCCTTCGCATCGCCCAGGCGCTGCTCGGCGAGCCGTCACTCTTGCTCTTGGATGAGCCGCTGCTCGCACTTGACCCTCGCCGGCAGCATGAGATCACGACCTTGCTCGATGCGCGTCGTCGGGCCACGGGGCTCACCGTCGTATTCGTGACCCACGAGATCAACCCGATTCTGCCCTTCGTCGACAAGGTGCTCTACCTCGTCGGCGGCAGAGCGGCGCTTGGCAGCCCCGATGAGGTGCTGACGACAGCGACGCTCTCGGACCTCTACGACGCCCCGGTCGAGGTCCTCGACGTGGGCGGCAGGCGGGTGGTCCTCGCAGGGGATGCGGAGGTCGCAGGACTGCTCGGCCACCACCACCACGACCATGGGCACGACCACGACGAGGAGGACAGCCGATGGGACTAAGCGGCTACCTCGCCCTTCCCTTCGCGCAGCATGCGCTGATCGCCGGGACGCTGATCGCCATCATCTGTGGCGTCATCGGCCCCTTCGTGATCATCCGCCAGATGGCCTTCGCCGTTCATGGTGCCGCAGAGCTCTCCTTCACCGGAGCCGCGGCCGGGCTCGTGGTGGCCTCGAACCCTGTTGCGGGCGCACTGATCGGCTCGGTGGTGGTGGCGGGCGTCATCGGTGCGATGGGTGAGCGACCCCGGGAGCGAGACTCCTCGATCGGGGTGGTGCTGGCCGCTGGCCTGGGCCTCGGCGTCCTGCTGCTCAGCCACTACCAGGGCTTCGCCTCGGCAGCGACGAGCATCTTGTTCGGCGACATCTTCGGGATCTCGACAGGTCAGATCGTGCTGATGGTGGCCTTGGCGGTCGTGGTCCTCGTCGCCATGGGCACCATCTATCGACCGCTCTTGTTCTCATCGATCGATCCAGAGCTGGCCGAGGCGGCCGGTGTGAGAGGTCGGTTGCTCGGCATCATCTTCCTCGTCCTACTCGCGGTCACCGTGACCGAGGCGGCCCAGGTGGTGGGCACCCTGCTCGTCCTCTCGCTCGCCATCACGCCTGCCGCAGCGGCGAGCAGGCTCGCCACAGCACCGCTGGCGGTCACAGGGATCTCGGTGGCCATCGCGCTTGGCGCCACCGACGGGGGCCTCCTGCTCTCGCTCGGCGGGACCACAGTGCCGCCGACAGTCTTCGTGACGGGTCTCTCGTTCCTCGCCTATGTGCTTGCGCGGCTCATCGGTCCGTCGCTGGCGAGCAGGCGGCGGGCGCGACTCCAGGCCGCACGGGCAGCCGAGGAGGATCAGCCGAACAGCTTGGAGTAGTCAGCCCCTCGGCGCAGGTGATGGCCACCGTCGACCGAGAGCCGCTCACCGGTGATCCACGACGCCTCGTCTGAGGCGAGGAAGGTGACCGCGGCGGCGATGTCGGCGACCGTGCCGAGCCGTGAGATGGGCATCTGCTCGAGGTAGTCCTCGAGGAGCGACCCTCCGGCGGTGATCGGGGCCATCAACTCATCATCGACGATGCCAGGCTGGACGACGTTCACCCGGATCCCCTTCTCGCCGAGCTCTTCAGCCGCGTAGTCGCAGAGTGACTCAATGCCAGCCTTCGACATGCCATATGCCCAGAGCCAGCGGTGCGGGAAGTGTCCTGCGCCCGAGCTCATGAGCACGATCGAACCGCCGCCAGACGACGCCATTGATGCACCCGCGTGCTTGAGCGTCAGGAACGAGCCGATCAGGTTGAGATCAACGGTGGACCGAACCCCCTCGACGTCAGCATCGAGCAGGGGACCCATGTGCATGGCGCCACCGGCACAGGCGAACGCGATGTCGAGCGAGCCGGTGACCGCGGCGGCCGCTTCGACGGCTGCTGCGATCTGGTCTTCGACCGTCACGTCGGCCACCACGGTGGTGACCGAGGCGCCATGGACCTGCTCGAGGATGGCGTCGCGGCCAGCGGCCAGGCGCTCCTCGGTCCTGCCGCAGATCGTCACTGCCGCGCCGAGCGAGGCAAACCTCGTCGCTGTGGCGAGCCCGATGCCGGACCCGCCTCCGGTGATCAGGGCAGCCTTCGATTCGAAGGTGGTCGTCATGGTGATCCTCCTATGCCGGCCCGGCGCCCACGCGGGGGCCGGGGGTGAACTCGATCTCGAGCGACTCGATGCCGCTCACGAAGTTGGCGTCACGTCGCTTGACCGGCGTCTCACCGACGCGGTGCAGGTCTGGCATCCGCGCCACGATCTGCTCGAGCATGCAGCGCAGCTCCATGCGAGCGAGCTGGTTGCCGAGGCAGAAGTGGGTGCCGAAGCCGAAGGCGATGTGGTCGTTGGGCGTCCGTGAGATGTCGAATCGCTCTGGGTCATCGAACACCTCCTCGTCCCGGTTCCCCGAGGGGTAGACAAGGAGGATCTCATCCCCAGCGGGGATGGTCACGCCGCGCAGCTCGATGTCGACGAGCGCGGTGCGAGCCATGTTCTTGATCGGGGTGACCCACCGGAGCATCTCCTCGACGGCGAGCGGGATCTTGCTCGGATCCTCGACCAGTTGCGCGAGCTGCTCCGGGTTCGCCATGAGGGCCTCGAGGCCACCGGAGATGACATGACGGGTGGTCTCATCTCCGCCGATCACGATGAGGAGCGACTCGTGGAGGAGCGAGTCGTCGTCGAGGCCGTCGCCTTCCTCGCCGGCGTGGACGAGGATGCCGATGAGGTCATCGTCCTTGCCCGTCCGACGTCGGTCTGCGACCACCTCGGTCATGTAGGCGGTGTACTCGACGAAGGCGTTCATCATCGCTTCGAGAAGGGCGGGGTCGTCGGTGCCCTGGCCGACCATCATGTCGTCGCTCCACCGGAGCAGGTCGGGACGATCTGCGCGATCCACGCCGAGCATGTTGCCGATCACGATCAGCGGCAGCGGGGCGGCGATGTCGGCCACAAGGTCGCAGCGACCGGCCTCGATCACCTCGTCCAAGATGGCGTCGCAGATCCGACGGATGTCCTCTTCCATGGCTCGGACGCGGACCGGCGTGAAGCCGGCGGAGACGAGGCGCCGACGCTCGACGTGCTCAGGTGCATCCATGTCGATCATCATCGGCAGCGGGCCCATGCCGGGACGGATCCCGCCACCGTTCGAGAACCGCTCAGGGTCCTTGGACGCGTCCTTGATGTCTCGGTGCTTGGTCAGCGCCCAGATGTTGTTCGGTTCGTCGTGGTACACGGGCTCATTCGCCCGCATCCATTGGAACGCAGGGAAGGGGTCACCACCCCAGAAGGTCCCATCGATCAGATCGATCCAAGGCTTCTCGCCGCTCATGTCCCCCTCCTCGGCGACCCGTCCACGGGCCTGCCACATCTGGAAAAACCTACCCCGAACCAGCAGCACCAGGTGAGGTCGTGGCAGCCGGGGACCTAGGGTGGGAGGGTGGCAGATCAAGCGACCTTCCAGAGCGAGGCAATGCCCCACATGGAGGGCCTCTACTCGGCTGCGCTGCGCATGACCCGGAACCAGGCCGATGCCGAGGATCTGGTCCAGGAGACGTTCTTGAAGGCGTACCGCGCTTTCAACAGTTTCCAGGAGGGGACCAACCTTCGAGCCTGGCTGTATCGGATCCTGACCAACACCTACATCAACACCTATCGGGCCAAGCAGCGGCGGCCAGTGGTCGAGGACGTCGAGGACGTCGAGGAGCTCTACCTCTTTCGACACCTCCACGATTCGACCGGCATCGAATCGACGAGCGCCGAGGACGCCGTGCTCGACGCCATGACCGACGACAGCATCAAGGCAGCGCTCGAGTCGCTGCCCGATGCCTTCCGGATCGCAGTGCTGCTCGCTGACGTCGAGGGATTCTCCTACGCCGAGATCGCTGAGATCACCGAGGTGCCGATCGGCACTGTCATGAGCAGGCTCCACCGGGGAAGAAAGGCGCTCCAGAAGGCGTTGCTTCCCTATGCGAGGCAGGTCGGACTTGTGGAGGTAGGACGATGAGCGAGGTCGACGGGACAGAGCTGGGTGCACCCTGCGGCGACGGCGGCGCCTCTGGCGTCGACTGCGACGAGGCGGTCCACCAGCTGTACCACTTCCTCGACGGCGAGCTCACCGAGGATCGACGGGCTGTGATCGCACGGCACCTGGACAACTGCGCGCCATGTGGCTCAGCGGCGCACTTCGAGGCGGAGCTCCGGCAGGTCATCCACGACCGCTGCCACGATCGTGTCCCGCCGCAGCTCATCGAGCGGGTCGCTGCCGCCATCGACGAGGAGGGTCGCCACGGCGACCAAGGCTGAGATGGCTTCGAGCGCGCCGCCGGCCGCGTTCTTGGACGTCGAGCTGGCCTCGAGGTTCGGTGCCACGCTCGCGCGTCGGCGTCGGCTGCCAGCCTCCTATCGACCAGGTGCGCTCGAGGCACAGCTCGACGAACTCTCGGTCTTGGCCCAAGAGCGCGTCGCCCTCGAGGCCGGGTTGGTGCCGCCGGGACCACCGCGCGCTCGAGTCGTGGACCGAGGAGAGTGGGTTGCTGCCAATGTCGCCACCGTCGAGCGCCTGCTCGGTCCGGCGATGGCGAAGATGGCATCGCATCGCCGATTCACCCCCCCAGCAGCGCTCGAACGGATCAGTCGCCAGAGCTCGGCCGCGCAGCTCGGCTCGGTGCTGGCATGGCTGTCGGGACGGGTGCTCGGGCAGTACGACCTGCTGGTCGGCGAAGAGGCATCGGTCGATGAGGACGTGATCTCCTATGTCGGGCCGAACATCGTGGCGCTCGAGCAGCGCCACGGCTTCGACCCTGACCAGTTCCGGCTGTGGTTGGCGCTCCACGAGACCGCCCACCGTGCCCAGTTCACTGCGGTCGATTGGGTCCGTCCGTACTTTCTCTCCCTGATCGACCAGGTGGTGTCGTCGATCGCCGTCGACTCCTCGGCGATGCTGTCGAACCTGCTGCGGTCGGCGCGCAGCGTGGTCGAGTCCAAGAGTGAGGTGTCGGAACTGGGCCTCGCGGCGCTTGTCGCCTCCCCTGAGCAGCTTGATGCCCTTCGTCGCCTCACCGCTCTGATGAGCGTCCTCGAGGGCCACGGCGAGGTGGTCATGGACGAGGCGGCCACCGATCTTGTGCCTGACCACCGGCGGTTCCACGAGGTCCTGCGTGATCGCCGGGCCTCGCCCGGGCCGCTGACCAAGGTGCTCAATCAGCTCCTCGGCCTCGATGCGAAGCTCCGCCAGTACGAGCAGGGCGAGACCTTCGTCAGGGCGCTGCGGACGGCTGGTGGTCCGGCGCTCGTGCGATCGCTGTTCGACGGACCCGAGCAGCTCCCCGATCTTTCGGAGCTCCTTGAACCGACGCTCTGGCTCGAGCGGGCCATGCCTCGAGTCGGGTGACCTTGCGGAGGATCG
>CAITOG010000394.1 GCA_903893955.1 uncultured Actinomycetes bacterium | reverse complement strand
GTCGCCGTGACCGAGAACCTTTGCTACCGCCTCGATCGAGGCACCGCGGTTGAGCATGAGCGTGGCGGCGGAGTGGCGCAGCCGATGGGGCGACACCTCGACGCCGATCGAACGCCCGATGCGGACAAGCCACCTGGTGAAGGCATCAGGGTCGACGGGTCGACCACCACCAATCGAGAAGAGCAGCGATCGATCGGGCTTCGACCCCGTGCGGTGGTGGCTGAGCCGTGTGGCCAGCTCATCAGTCAGACGCAGCTCGCGCCTCGAGGTCATCGTCTTGAGCTCTCGGCGCTGCAGGGTCGTGGAACCAGGCGTGGCAGGGTCGGGCACCCGGCTGATCTGCGAGCGGATGTGCAGGATGCGGCGTTCAAGATCAACGTCATCCCAGATGAGGCCGAGCGCTTCGTTGCGGCGGAGGCCGAGGCGAGCCATCAGCTCGACGGCGACCGCGCGGGGATCGCCGCTCTCCTCCACCGCACGAAGGAGACGACGAACATCGTCGAGCGCCATGTACTTCGGCCGCGCCGGTGGCACCCTGGGCTTGGGCACGCGGGCCATGGGGCTCTGGTCGAGAAGCTCGTGGTCCACCGCGTCTCTGAGCGCAGCCGAGAGCAGCGCGTGGCAATGCCGGACGGTGTGTGGTTGCCCACGTCCGGGCTGCTGCTCATCGCATCGGTGCTCGACCATGGCCAGCCAATCCTTGATGAGGCCGGGGGAGAGCTGCGACAAGAGGATGTCCTCAAGCTCGACGAAGTAGAGGCGATAGAGGCTCAGGTTCGAGCCGAGGGTGCTCGGCGCCACCTTGTAGCGCCGGGTGGCGAACCAGGCGCTGAACCACTCGCCGACGCTGATCTGGTCGGCGGTGTCAGCGAGCTGTGCGCCTCGTGCCATGAGCACCCAACGGTCGAAGGGGACGTGTTCTCGTCGAACGTGATCGAGGTGAGGTGAAGCTGTCGGGGTCGAGACGACAGTTTGAGGGTGCTTCAGGAATCTCACGTATTTATCAGATCTGATAAAGTAGTGGCATGGAAAGCGCTCGCCTCCTCCACACAGCACGCAAGCGGTCTGGCCTCACCCTGGTCGAGCTCGCACGCCGGGCCGGGACGTCCGCAGCGACCTTGAGCCGCTATGAGACCAGCAAGGTCGACCCTTCGGGAGCGGTGGTGGCTCGCATCCTCGCTGCAGCCGGCTACGTGGCCGAGGTCAGGCTCGAGCCGCGGATGACCGGACCCCGGGGAGGTTCGCGATCCGACGAGGTCGCAGCCGTCCTCGAGCTGGCCGAAGAGTTCCCCGCCCGGCACACGGCGACACTCGAGGCACCGGTCTTCGGGCGGTCGTCGTGAGCATCGTCGCCAAGATGATCGCCCTCGGCCACGCGCTCGAGGAGGCCAGGATGCCCCATGCGTTCGGCGGTGCGCTCGCTCTGGCGTTCTGCACACAGCGCGCCCGGGGCACCATCGACATCGATCTGAACGTCTTCATCGAAACGTCCAGGACCGATGAGCTCCTCGAGGTGCTCCCTGAAGGTGTCGAGGTCACGCAGACCTCGACCGAGCAGCTTCGTCGTGACGGACAGACCCGAGCGTGGTGGGGTGAGACGCCAGTCGACCTCTTCCTCTCGACCACTTCGTTCCATGACGACGCAGCGATTCGGGCCCGTCGCCACGACCTGGGCGGCTCGTCGATGCCGTTCCTCGACTGCAGCGACCTCGCTGTCTTCAAGGCGTTCTTCGATCGACCCAAGGATTGGGTCGATCTGGCTGAGATGTACGAGACCGGAACGCTTGAGGCGGATCGCATCGTGGGAATATTGGCTCGATATTTAGGCCCCGAGGACCTCAGGATCAGCAGACTTCTGGAGTTGACGTCGCCGTCGAGCTGACACTTCATGCGCGGGGGATGTCATGAGCACGATGGGCGTGAGGCCGATCCTCAAGGTGAACGACGGCACGATCGCCGCAATGATGACGACTCAAGGGCACCGACGCGAGATGCCCATCACTTCGGTCCCCTCCACGCGATCATGACGTGACAGCCGCAGGCCATACTTCTTGACATGACTGCACGCATGGGCCCGAAGGGTCACGTCGTCATCCCCAAGTTGTTCCGGGAGCAGCTGGGCATCGCCCCGGGCGACGAGGTCGAGTTCTCGCTCGAAGACGGCGTGCTTCGCGTCGAAGTTGTCCGACCTCTTTCAGCGTTGCGTGGGGCGTTCAAGGGTGTGGGGCTGACTGGCCTTCTCGGGACGGAACGCCGATCTGAGCGAGACAAGTAACCGGCCACCTCGGTTCGTCGACGGGTGTGTGCTGGTGCGCCGGTCCAGTGCGATCGGCATGCCGGGCTGACCCTGGGTGAATGTTCGGTCATGCACTGGATCAACGTTGGCGGGGCGTCGGGCATCGAGGGGGTCGTTGGAATCGATCTCTCCCGGGAGTCATCCGCACGTTTTCGTACGATGACGGGCCCTGGACATGCCCGCGCACGTCGAGTTCATGCCGTTGCTCATCTGACGTCGTCCCCTGGCTGCCTTTCCCCGACGCGATCACGCTGAAGGAAGCGTTGGCGGACCGTGCGAAGTCAAGAGAGCGCACACTGGGCAGCTCCTGACGTGGTGTGGGGTCACGGACCGATCAGTGCGGCAGGGATCACGGCGATCCCGTCAGTGCGCCGGTACGCGTGCTGTCCCGTCGTGATAACTGCCGCGTCTGCAAGATCATCGCCAATCTGATCGCGGAGCCATCTGAGGTGGCGCACGTCATGGTCGTTCACCGTTGAAGCGAGTTTGACTTCCAACGCCAGTACCCGACCCCCAGCCCCCTCGACGATCAGGTCGATCTCACGCTCGCCGCGGTGAGTCCGGAGGTGGCTCACTCGCGCCTCGGCCCCTTGGGCTAACACCCGGATACTGAGCGTCACCAGGGATTCGAACATGGCTCCGAGGAACGTCCCATCTCGGGGGTCCTCGTGCGGCGAGGGATTGAGCCCGAGAAGAGCGGGCTTGTCGAGGCCGAGGAGCGTGACGGCGAGCGCGGGGTCAGCGAGCTGGTGCTTCGATGCATGGCCGAGTTGTTGGAGGTGGTTCTTCGTCGGAAGCCATGCGGGGACGGGATCTAGGATCCACATGGACTCGAGGATGCTTCGATAGGCCGATGCGGTCACCTTGGCCGGCTTGTCGCCTTCTCCAGACGTGGCTGCATCTCGGATCCGCTCGAACGCAGCGCTTGTTGATGACGCCGCCGCGTAGGCCGTCAGCCAACGGCGGAGCGCTCCCGCATTGCGCACGACATAGCCCGACTCCTCGAAATCTCGATCGATGATGCGATCGACGTAGCCGCGCAGTTGGGCCCGCAGCGCGCGATCCGTCAACGTTCGGATACCGGGGAAGCCAGAGCAGAAGATCTCATCGACATAGCCGTCGAGGTCGACCGAGCTGCGTCCCTCGATCTCAGGGCAATCGCCTGTGAGCAGGGCCGCGAAGCTGACGGTGGGTTCTTCGAGCTGGCGCTCGAAGAGGGACATCGGCCGCATCCGAAGGCGAATGATGCGTCCTGCACCCGAGTGGGTCGGTGCGCTCGTTGGGCCCGTGGATCCGGTCAGCACGTATTGACCAGGGGACCCTTCATCATCGACCGCACGACGGATGAAGTCCCATGAGGGCGGGTACTGCTGCCATTCATCAAAGAGGATCGGACGAGGAGCTCGGAGGAGTTGTCCGAAGTCGGCCTCCGCCACTTCTTTGACTGCCGGTCGATCGAACGCAAAGGTCGAGACAACCCGACGGATAGCCGTCTTCGTCTTCCCTACCGCCTTTGGCCCTTCGATGGAGACTGCAGGGAGACCGGCGAGGAGGGCATCGAGTTCGCTATCGACGACTCTCGGCTGGTAGGCGCTTGATGCAGGCGATTTCGGATCCACGAGCTAACTTTACCATTTCGTCAGATCAAAGTGATCCATTTCGTCAATATAAACCAGTCCATTTCGTCGCACGTCACCGGTCGGTTTCGTCGAAGAACTGGGAGGAGACCGCCATCGTGGCAACCATGACGGCGGTCTCATCGCACCGGAGCATGGGATGGCTGGAGAGACCGAGAGACCGCGCACGAGAGATCAACGGCTCGACGTGTTCGGTCGACATCGCCGTTGTCCGCGCCCTCGCCTCATTCATGGCGTGACGCCGTCGTGCGCGAAAGTCAGGACATGGCAGAGATCATCGAGCAGCATGCGCTTCGAGATCAGCTCCCGCGCTTCTTGCGAGCGTGGCGGCGGGAGAGAGGTTTCTCATCGCTGAGGTACGTCCGATCACCAGGCCGCGTCCGCGGCTCGTCGCTCGAGATGGGATCCGCTCCGCCTTTCTCGGCGTGGGCCCTCGACTTGATAGAGAGCTGGCGCGAGCTGATCTCGACGCTGTCCTCGATCAGTTGATCTGACGTCGTCGAATCGCGTCGAAGCGGAGCCTCGTCCGCTCGTGAGGATCGGCTGGTCGAAGCGACATTGGTGCGCCTTGTTCTCCGTCGCCGTTGGTCGGTCAGGAAGGTTGGGCTAGGGTGGTGATCCACCTCTTTGGAGGTTGATGCGCTCGTAGCTCAACGGACTAGAGCATCTGACTACGGATCAGAAGGTTGTGGGTTCGAATCCCGCCGAGCGCACCAAGAAAGTCCAGG
>CAITOG010000393.1 GCA_903893955.1 uncultured Actinomycetes bacterium | reverse complement strand
GTGCCGGGTCGTAGCTGAGGGTGTAGCCCGCTTGGACCACCTTGATGCCCATGGCCACCTCGAAGTGGATCTGGGTGCCTGCACCTCGGAGTCCCACCGGCAGGGCGAGTGCCTCTCGGCGATATGCCGAGTTCACACCCTTGAGTACGTCGACAGCCCGTGGTGGTCCGGTGCCGAGGTGGTGGTTGCCGATCAGCCGTCCCCAGGGTTCAATGATGCCGACGTCTTCTCTGAGGCGCTCGAGGCGCAAGGAGCCATCGGGCTCGTGGATGATGTCGCGGCCGCCGACCGCGCCGAGGTGCGGATCAGCGAGCATGGCGGCTTCGATGCCAGCGAGCCAGTCCGGCGATGGTCGGGCGTCGTCATCGGTGAAGCAGATGACATCGCCGGTGCTCGTGAGGGCACCACAGGTCATCGCCCAGACAGCGCCGGGCTGGTCGACGGTGACCTCGTCGACACCCGGCTGGGTCGCCAGCAGTTTGCGTGAGACCTGGTCGTCGTTGCGGACGACCACGATGATCTCGTCGGCGGGGCGGGTCTGTTCGAGTAGGGCCGGGATGCAGGCAGCAAGTGCAAGCGGTCGCCGGTAGCTTGGGACGACAACGGAGATCCTCATAGTGAGCTCACAATTTTTGGGGATCGCACGAGAAGCCCAATGACTCGAGGGCTCAACACCTTGGCCATCGGGCCTGGAAGCGAGCGACGCAGGTAGCGCACGTCTTCCTCGTTGAGGAACCCTGAGAACCGGATCGCGACCACGAAGGCGACATAGTTGACCATCACCACGATGATGAACGCGAGGAACGCCGGCCCTCGGTGGTGCTGAGCGCTCACCGGGAGCGCCAGGATGACGAGTCGATCTAGGAGTATCGGGGGCAGGGCAGCGCCGAGCAGGGGCAGCAGCCAGGAGAACACCGATCGCCACTGGGAGATGCCGAGCAGCTGGTCGACGCGCACCTGGAGATAGGCAATGGTGGCGATCGTCGCCAAGAGGGTGCCGACCAGGACACCGGGCATGCCGAACGGCTTGAACAGGGCCAGCGTGACCACGAGGTTCACTACGAAGCCTGCCACCCTGGCTCGCGCCCCGTAGCCCACGCGTCCCATGGCGTAGATCCCGATGCCAGCCGTCTGGCCGAGGATCGAGACGTAGAGGCTGAGCGCGATGAGACAGGTCGCCACGTCCGCGTCTGGGTACCACCGTCCGATCCACACAGCGAGCAGCACCGGCGCAGCACCGAGGACGAGGGTGGCGATCGAGGTGGCCAGGAGGTACGAGATCCGGTTGGAGCGGATCGACATCCTCGCAAGACCCTCTGGTCCCTCTCCTGCCTGCTGCGCCGCCGCCATCGCGGGGAGTGTGGCCTCGGGCACTGTGGCGAAGTAGGGGATCTGCCTAGCAAGACGAGCCCCGATGTTGGCGACGCCGGCCGCGGTGGTCGAGACGAAGGTCCCGATCACGATGGCGTCGGTGGAGTTGGTGAGGGTGCTGATCAGACCCGTCACCTGCGCCCATCCTCCGAAGCGGAAGAGCTCTCGGTAGAGGCTGCGCCTCAGGGCGAACGGGTTCCCCAGAGGGAACTGGTAGCGGCGCCACGCCACGATGAAGGTTGCTACGAAGAAGACGAATCCTTGGGAAAACGAGGCGATGATGAGTGCCCAGAGCCCTGCCCCAGTGGCGAAGCCGATGATGAGCACGACGCCGAAGAACACGCGAGAGCACACGTCGATGACGGTGTTCACCCAGAGGAGGCCGATGGCCATGAGCTGGCCAGAGAGCACCGCCTGCATTGCATTGAAGATCACGAGGCCATAGCCGAAGTAGAAGAAGACCT
>CAITOG010000392.1 GCA_903893955.1 uncultured Actinomycetes bacterium | reverse complement strand
GAGCGACGTGCCTCGATCCGGAGTCTCCTCGGCGACGATGGCGCGGCGTCATCGCTCGAGCAGATCACGAGCGTCGTCGACCAGGGCCTCGACGACTTCGTCGTCGCTGCAGTGGACGCGGGCGTGCCGGTCTCGCTGGCGCTCGCTCGAGTCGCCAACGAGCTCGCGGGACTCATCGCTGACGGCGGTGAGGTCGAGGTGGTGGCAATGACCACGCTGCTCAAGATGGAGGAAGCCGGTGAGCTCTCGGCGACCCAATCCAAGGCCGTCCTTGCCGAGCTCGTGGCCGCCGGTGGCGACCCCCGCTCGATCGCCAAGGCCAAGGGCTTCGAGCAGATGGACGAGGGAGCACTCGATGCGGTCCTCGATGCGGTGATCGCCGAGAACCCGTCAGAGTGGGAGCGCTATGTCGGCGGAGACGACAAGCTCGCTGGCTTCTTCACCGGCAAGGTGATGGCGGCGACTCGTGGCCAGGCCGATGGCAAGGCGGTCAACGCTGGCCTTCGATCTCGGCGAGGGTAGGACGCGGCGGGTTTCGCGGGTCGAGGTTGCCTTGGCTCGTCGGCTGTGGCACAGTTGTGAGGTGACCGGGCAGACAACCACCCGACTTCTGGTAGCCGTAGTGCGCTAGCGCGCGCCTCGGAGACCTGCCCGCGCTAGCACTCAGACCTCCCCATCGGGGAGGTCTCTTTCTTTCCCCAACCCCTTCACCCGACCCTGTGGAGTTACACGAAATGAAGATCACTGGAGCACAAGCACTCATCAAGTCCCTGGAAGCGCAGGGCACCGAGGTCATCTTCGGCCTGCCTGGCGGAGCGATCCTGCCGGTCTACGACCCGATCTTGGACTCGAACATCCGCCACATCCTTGTTCGACACGAGCAGGGCGCCGGCCACATGGCCGAGGGCTATGCCCAGGCGACTGGTCGGCCGGGCGTTGCGATGGTGACCTCGGGACCGGGAGCCACCAACATCGTCACGCCGATCTCGAACGCGTACATGGACTCGATCCCTTTGGTGGTCATCTCTGGCCAGGTCGCCTCAGGGGCGATCGGGACCGATGCCTTCCAGGAGTGCGACATCACCGGGATCACAATGGGGATCACCAAGCACAACTGGCTCATCAAGTCTGCCGACGAGATCCCTGAGGTCATCGCAGAGGCCTTCTACGTCGCCACCACCGGACGGCCCGGGCCAGTGCTCGTGGACCTGCCCAAGGACGTGGCGCAGTCGCAGATGGAGTGGCACGAGCCCCCCTCCACGGCTGACCTCGACCTGCCTGGTTACCACCCACAGCTCGATGGCGATCCGGCGGCGATCGCCGCCGCCGCTGACCTGTTGGCATCATCAGTCCGCCCTGTCCTCTACGCAGGTGGCGGGATCCTCAAGTCGCGCGCCTCTGAGGCGCTCATCAAGCTGGCCGAGGCCACCGGCGCGCCGGTGGTCACCACGCTGATGGCCAGGGGCGCGATCCCAGACAGCCACGAGCTGTGCATCGGGATGCCGGGCATGCACGGGAACTACACGGCGATCACGGCCATGCAGGAGGCCGACCTCCTGGTGTCGCTCGGCGCACGTTTCGACGACCGCGTGACCGGACAGCTCTCGACCTTCGCCCCAGACGCCAAGGTCATCCACGTCGACATCGATCCAGCGGAGCTCGGCAAGGTCCGGCGAGCAGACGTCGGGATCGCAGGCGATGCCCGTCGAGTGATCGAGGCGCTGACCTCGGCGGTCGAGGAGCGCCAGCTCGAGGACCTCGCACCGTGGTGGAGCCAGCTGCACGCGTGGCAGGAGCGCTACCCGCTGACCTACGACCCTCAGGAGCCTGGCAAGGGGCTTCGACCCCAGGCAATCGTCGAGGCCATCGACGCAGCCAGCCCGGCAGGGACGATCGTCGTGGCCGGGGTTGGTCAGCACCAGATGTGGGCCGCGCAGCACTGGAGCTACGAGCTGCCCTACACCTGGATCAACTCAGGAGGAGCGGGCACGATGGGCTTCGCCGTTCCCGCAGCGATCGGAGCCAAGGTGGGCATGCCCGAGCGCACGGTCTGGGCGATCGACGGTGACGGCTGCTTCCAGATGACAGCGCAGGAGCTCGTGACCGCTCGCATCGAGGGGATCCCCATCAAGGTGGCGATCCTGAACAACTCCTACCTCGGCATGGTCCGGCAGTGGCAGGAGATGTTCTACGAGGAGCGCTACTCCGAGGTCTATCTCTCGACCGACGTCCCCGACTATGTGATGTGGGCTGAGGCCATGGGCTGCGTCGGCATCAAGGTCGAGACCCCCGAAGAGGTCGGCCCGGCGATCGAGAAGGCCAATGCCATCACCGACCGTCCGGTCGTCATCGACTTCCGGACCGATGCCATGGAGAAGGTCTTCCCGATGGTGCCGGCAGGGGTGTCCAACTCAGAGGTGGTCGTCCACCCGAGCCAGCGAGAGGAGGCCTGATGGCCGCGGAACCGTTCACCGGGAGCACCGAGCACAGCCCGGTCACGCACCACATCTTGTCGGTTCTGGTCGAGAACAAGGCTGGTGTGCTCGCACGGGTCGCCGGCTTGTTCTCGAGGCGAGGCTTCAACATCTCGTCGTTGGCGGTCGCGCCATCAGACGATGACGCCACCTTCAGCCGTATCACGATCGTCGTCGACGCCGAGTCGACACCGATCGCCCAGGTCGTCGGGCAGCTCAACAAGCTGCTCAACGTGGTCGAGATCAGGGACATGGCACCTGCGGAGGCGACCGAGCGCGAGCTGCTGCTTGCCACGGTCACCATCGAGGCTGCAGATCGCGGCCACCTGCTCCAGAGCGTGGCGCATGCGGGCGCATCGATCATCGACTTCTCGGCTGACAAGGTGACCGTGTCGCTGTCGGGAACGCCGGCGCACATCACCGCCTTCGAGGCACTGCTCCTCAAGAGCTATCCCTCCACCGAGATCCAGCGGACGGGCCTCGTGGCCCTGCCTAGACTCAATCCTCAGGTCTGAGCCGCACAGCGCTCTGACTCCGATCTTCCAAACACACAAGGAGACCCACAACCATGGCCACCCTCTACTACGAGAAGGACGCCGACAAGTCGCTCATCCGTGGTCGCAAGGTTGCGATCATCGGCTACGGCTCACAGGGGCATGCACACGCGCTCAACCTCTCCGAGTCGGGCGTCGATGTGCGTGTCGGCCTGCGACCGGGCTCGGCGTCGGCGAAGAAGGCCGCAGAGGCCGGACTCAAGGTCGTGTCGCCGGCGGAAGCCGCGGCCGAGGCAGACGTGATCATGATCCTGGTCCCCGACACCGAGCAGAAGCGGGTCTACGACGAGGACATCGCGCCGAACCTCAAGGCTGGGGACATGCTGATGTTCGCCCACGGCTTCAACATCCGCTTCGGCCAGATCGTGCCGCCGGCTGATGTCGATGTGACGATGGTTGCGCCCAAGGGCCCCGGCCACCTTGTTCGTCGGACCTACACCGAGGGCGGCGGCGTGCCGAGCCTCGTGGCTGTCCACCAGGATGCCACCGGCAACGCTCATGCGCTCGCCCTCTCCTATGCCGATGCAAACGGCGGCACCCGGGCAGGGGTGCTCGACACCACGTTCACCGAGGAGACCGAGACAGACCTCTTCGGCGAGCAGGTGGTTCTGTGCGGCGGCGTCACGGCCCTCGTCACGGCTGGCTTCGAGACCCTGGTCGAGGCCGGGTACCAGCCCGAGAGCGCCTACTTCGAGTGCCTCCACGAGCTCAAGCTGATCGTCGACCTCATGTACGAGCAGGGCATCGCCGGCATGCGCTACTCCATCTCTGACACGGCCGAGTACGGCGACTTGACTCGTGGGCCGAGGATCATCAACGAGGCCGTCAAGGCCGAGATGAAGAACGTCCTGACCGAGATCCAGGACGGTCGTTTCGCTGACGAGTGGATTGCCGAGAACAAGAACGGTCGTCCCGAGTATCACCGGCTCCAAGAGGAGGGCAAGGCCCACCAGATCGAGCAGGTGGGCGAGGAGCTTCGCGCGATGATGCCGTTCATCACCGCTGGCAAGACCAGGGTGCAGGACGCCTCGGGCGGCTGAGCCGAGCAACATGTCCTTGACGATGCCCGCCGGATGACCGGCGGGCATCGTCGCGTTCGGGAGCAGCTGCGACCCCACGAGATGCGACGCGGTGCGTGGGGCATGGTGGAATGGTCATGATGTCGCACCCGCCACAGCACGCTGCGCCGGTGGCGAGGCGAACGCCAGAGGGCTGGGTCGGTCTCGTCGCCACGGCTGTCGCCGTCGCGGCGATCGTCCAGGGCGTCTTCTACAGGCTCTGGTTCATCGGGCACATCCCGATCAACTCGGACGAGGCGGTGACCGGGCTCATCGCTCGAGCAGCCCTCCACGGCCACGTCACTGCCTTCTACTGGGGGCAGAACTACGGCGGCGTCGAACCGTTCCTCGATGCCGTGGCGTTCACGGTCTTCCCGTCCAATGGGGTCACGCTGCACGCGGCGACTGCGATCATCGGGCTCATTGGCGCGTTCCTGCTGTGGCGGTGCGCTCGACAGCTCGTCGCATCGAGGCCGTTGGCGCTCAGCGTCACCGCGGTCGCCGTGCTGTTCCCCACCTCGACGGTGCTCGTCTTGACGCAGGCCTATGGGTTCCGGGCGACCGAGTACGCATTGAGCTTCGGTCTCCTGCTGGCCGCACTGGCGGTGGATCGCCACCCAGAAGGGGCCTGGCGATGGCTTGTCACCGGCCTGGTGGCGGGGCTCGGTTGGTGGTGCTCTCCCGAGATCGTCTAAATCGGGATCGCTGCGGGTCTCGTGGTGCTTGCGCCCTGGTGGCAGCAGCGCCTCTGGGCGCAGCGCGGCAGGTCGGCGGCCCTGCTCGTCGGCGGCTTCGCCATCGGCTCGCTGCCGTGGTGGTGGTACTCGTTTCGGACCAGCTTCGACACGCTCCACAGCCACAACGCAGTCGTCACCTCCTATGGCGAACGGTTGAGCGTCTTCTTCTCCCACGTGCTCCCGCAGCTCTTCGGCTTCCAGCAGACGCTCAGCGGCGACGGACTTGGCATCTCGACCACCGGCGTGTCGCACACGCTCGGCGTCGTCGTGATCTGCGTGGTGCTCGTGGCAGCAGCGCTCTCAGCGATCTTGGCAGGCGGCCCTCGCCGTGCCCTCGGCATCGCAGCGCTGGTCTCGCCGTTCGCCTCAGCGGCCAGCCCGGTGACCTGGTATTTCGTCGATGGTCGCTACGCGATCTACCTGCTGCCGCTCTACGCGCTGGTGCTCGCCATCGGGCTTGAGCGGCTGGCCTATTGGCGGCGACTCTCGATCTCGAGCGCTGCTCGACGCATCGCCATCTCCTCGGTCGCTGCCATCGTCCTCGCTGGGGTCATGGTGTGGAGTTCCTGGCAGTTCTCTGTATGGTCACGCCTCCACAGCGGGACGTCGGCCACGGTGTTCTCTGGTTTCAGCGCATCGGACGGTGGCGAGGTCCCGATCGCCAACGCACTCGAGCGATCGGGACACACGGTCGGGTGGGCTGGGTACTGGGTCGCCTACCGGTTGGACTACCTGGGTGACGGAGCGCTCTCGTTCTCGCCGCCTCCCAATGAACCGGTGCGAAGCGTGGCGCTCCTCCACACGGCGATGCGATCACCGGACTCGGTGTGGCTCGTCACCGGCCGTGCCGTCCATGGGCAAGGTGTACCTCGGGACCACTCAGCGGCGCCGGGCGGGATCGATTGGGGTGAGCTCAAGCATCGCTTCACGTCGATCGGCGTGACGTGGCGCATCGATCGGGTGGGGTCGGTGCCACACATCAAAGTGATCGACGGCACCAGGGTGGTGCGCCACTTCGGAGGGATCTGGGTGATCATCCCGAGCCGCCGGGTGCTGCCGGCGGAGATCGGGATGACGCCAAGCGCCCCGTGAGGCGCTGCTAGCTGATCGCTCCGACGACGTGCGAGATGGCGCCGCAGAGGGCTGCGACGTCGTCTGGCTCGATCGCAGGGAACATGGCAATCCGCAGCTGGTTCCTCCCGAGCTTGCGGTAGGGCTCCGTGTCGACGATCCCGTTGGCTCTGAGGATCTTCGCGATGAGGGCTGCGTCGATGGCGTCGTCGAAGTCGATGGTGCCGATCACGTGGCTGCGCTTCGCTGGGTCCTCGACGAACGGGCGAGCGAAGCTGCTCGACTCGGCCCAGGTGTAGAGGATCTCGGCTGAACGATCAGAGCGTGATGCGGCGAAGTCGAGGCCCCCGTTCTCGTTCATCCACTCGATCTGGCTCGCCAAGAGGTGGATCGTCGCCAAGGCCGGCGTGTTGTAGGTCTGATCCAGACGTGAGTTGTCCAGCGCGATCTTCAGGTCGAAGAACGCCGGGACCCACCGGTCTGAGGCTGCGATCGACTCGATGCGCTCGACGGCTGCAGGCGAGCACAGCGCCAGCCAGAGCCCACCGTCGGAGGCGAACGACTTCTGTGGGGCGAAGTAGTAGCAGTCGAACTGCTCCGGATCGACCCGAAGGCCGCCTGCTGCGGAGGTGGCGTCGACCGCGACGAGCCCGGCGGCGCCGGACGGTCGGCGGATCTCCATCGCCACCCCGGTTGAGGTCTCGTTGTGGGTGAGGCCGTAGAGATCGATGTCGTCTCGAGCGACCGCTGTCGGGTGGTCGCCGACGTTGGAGGTGATGATCTCAGGGTCGTCGAGGTGCGGTGCCTGTGCCGCGGCGGTACCGAACTTCGACGAGAACTCGCCGAAGCTCAGGTGCTGACTCTTCCGCTCGATCAGGCCGAAGGTTGCGGCATCCCAGAAGCAGGTCGTGCCGCCGTTGCCGAGCAGCACCTCGTAGCCCTCGGGCAGGTCGAAGAGGTCAGCGAGGCCTGAACGGACTCGCCCCACCATCGACTTGACGGTCTTCTGACGGTGGCTCGTCCCGAGGTAGTGGGGAGCGTCCTGGACCAGCGAGGCGACCTGCTCCGGTCGGACCTTGGAGGGTCCGGCACCGAATCGACCATCGGTGGGGAGCAGCTCGGCGGGGATCTTGATGTCAGCGGCGTCAGTCACATGTGGAATCATGGCACCCATGGAGACCCCTCTGGAACAAGCCGCCCTGAGGCGAGTTTCAGCCCGCCTGGGCTCGCTCGCTCCCTCGGCCACCCTTGCCGTCGATGCGAGGGCGAAGGCGCTCAAGGCATCGGGGGAGAACGTGATCGGCTTCGGTGCGGGAGAACCTGACTTCCCGACACCACCAGCGATCGTGGCAGCGGCGGTGGCGGCGTGCGAGGACCCAGCCAACCATCGCTACACCCCTGCAGGGGGCCTCCCAGAGCTCAAGACGGCGGTGGCGGCAAAGACGCTGCGCGACTCGGGCCTCGAGGTGGATCCGGCACAGGTGCTCATCACCAACGGCGGCAAGCACGCGATCTCAAATGCCTTCGCAGCGCTGCTCGACCCAGGCGACGAGGTCATCGTTCCGGCGCCCTACTGGACCACCTACCCCGAGTCGGCATGGCTCGCTGGTGGCACGCCGGTGGCCATCCCCACCGATGAGTCGACAGGCTTCAAGGTGACCGTCAAGCAGCTCGACGCTGCATGGACGCCCAAGACCAAGATCTTGGTCTTCGTGTCGCCCTCGAACCCGACTGGCGCCGTGTACTCGGCGACAGAGATCGACGCCATCGGCGCCTGGGCCGCTGAGCGGGGGGTGTGGGTCCTGTGCGACGAGATCTACGAGCACCTGACCTACGACGGCGTGACGTTCACCTCGCTGCCAGCCCGGGTGCCCGCCCTTGGCGACCGCTGGGTCGTTGTCAACGGCGTGGCCAAGACCTATGCCATGACCGGCTGGCGGGTGGGCTGGATGATCGGCCCTCCTGACGTGGTTGCGGCCGCGACGAACCTCCAGTCACAGCAGACCTCCAACGTCGCCAACGTCTCGCAGCGAGCAGCGCTTGCGGCGGTGACCGGCGACCTGACCGCAGTCGCAGAGATGCGAACCGCATTCGACCGTCGCCGCATGACGATGACGTCGATGCTCAACGAGATCGACGGTGTGAGCTGCTTGCTGCCCGAAGGTGCGTTCTACTGCTTCCCGAACGTGAGCGGCCTGCTTGGGCGGTCGATCCGTGGCGTCACGCCGACGAGCAGCGCTGAGCTCGCAGAGCTCGCCATCAACGAGGCCAAGGTGGCGGTGGTCCAGGGCGAGGCATTCGGAGCGCCCGGGTATCTCAGGCTCTCCTACGCCCTTGGTGACGACGATCTCGTCGAAGGCGTCGGCCGGTTGCAGTCGCTCTTCGGCGAAGCCGTCTGACGGCCCACCGCTAAGATCACCAGATCCCCCCAACCCCACTAGGAGACCCGTGGCACGTGTCCTCGTCACCGAGAAGATCGCCCAACCGGGCCTTGATGAGCTTGCTGCTGCCGGCCACGAGGTCGACGTCCAGCTTGGGCTGAGCCCAGAGGAGCTCGTCGAGGCGATCAAGGGCGCGCACGCGCTCATCATCCGCTCCGCCACCACCGTCACCTCGGAGGTGCTCGAGGCTGGAACCGACCTGGTGGTCGTCGGGCGCGCCGGCATCGGCCTCGACAACGTCGACGTCGCTCGCGCCACAGAGCTTGGCGTCATGGTGGTCAATGCCCCGCAGTCGAACATCCTCTCCGCCGCGGAGCAGGCGATGGCGCTGCTCCTCGCACAGGCGAGGAACGTTCCCCAGGCGCATGCCGCGCTCGTCAACGGGAAGTGGGAGCGCTCCAAGTGGGAGGGCGTCGAGCTGTACTCCAAGACGCTGGGCGTGATCGGCCTCGGCCGAGTCGGTGCGCTCGTTGCGCAGCGGGCGCTCGCCTTCGGGATGCGGCTTGTGGCCTACGACCCGTTCGTGTCCGAAGATCGGGCTCGACACATGGGGGTCGAACTGATGAGCCTCGAGGACGTCCTCGCGGTCTCTGACTTCATCTCGATCCACCTGCCGAAGAACAAGGACACGATCGGACTCCTCGACGCAGCCATGCTCAAGAAGGCCAAGCCGGGCATTCGGATCATCAATACGGCACGTGGGGGCATCATCGTCGAAGCCGACCTCGCCGAGGCCATCAAGTCAGGTCACGTCCAGGGCGCCGGCATCGACGTCTTCGACAAGGAGCCCACCACCGAGTCGCCGCTCTTCGAGCTCGACAGCGTGGTGGTGGCGCCCCACCTCGGCGCCTCGACCGCAGAGGCACAGGACAAGGCGGGCATGACCATCGCAGAGCAGGTGCAGCTGGCGCTCGCTGGCGACTTCGTTCCGTTCGCCGTCAATGTCTCCGCAGGTGATGTCTCAGAGATCGTCCGTCCCTTCATGGGCTTGGCCGAACAGCTGGGCAGGTTCCTCGGTGGGCTCGTCGATGACAACCCTTCAGAGCTCTCGGTGACGTTCAACGGCGAGATCGCTGGCGCTGGGACGAAGATCCTGACCCTCTCGGTG
>CAITOG010000391.1 GCA_903893955.1 uncultured Actinomycetes bacterium | reverse complement strand
CGTTGAGTCAGCCGGCTTCGCCCTTGCGCTCCCGGCGCTCCAGGCGATGATGACCGAGGGACGATCCGCGCGCGAACTCGGGCGCGTCCAGGGCCTCTATGCAACGTGTCAGACCGGTGCCATCACGATCTCAGACGCGACTGCAGGTGCAATGTTCGGCGTCCGAACGTTTCTGCCCTTCCTGGTCGCCGCTGGAATCGGCTTTGCGCTCATCGCCGGGCTGATCATCACCTGGGCGCCACTTGAGGGCAAGGTGGCCCACGCACCCAACCTCGAGGCCAACTAGCGCGCGATCGCCCGAACCAACAGGCCGTCGTCGCCGCGCTCGAGAAGCTCGACGAGCTCGAAGCGAGCCGCCTCCAAGATGGCTGGCCACATCGAGGGATCAGGCAGCCAGTGACGGATGGTGCGATTGACGAGCACCTGGTCGCCGCTCGCGACCCGACGATGGATGACGAGTCGATCGCTGGCCTGGTCGAAGGTGAGCTCGTCGACCTGCGTCCACCCGCCGACCTCCTCCACGACTGCCTCTGCGCCATCGAGCGCTGCGATCACCGCGGCGCGCCGGTGGGTATCGATCAGCAGGGGTGCACCGGCGACGAGTGAGCGGCGGAGTGCCACCAGCACGCCGGCATTCCCCTCGTCGTCCAACGTGCCAAAGGTGTTGAACCAGAGGAAGGCCCCATCCGCAGGCGCCTCGAGCTCCAGGTTCTCGAGACGCTCGGCGATGAGCTCGAGTTCGACGCCCCGACGACTGGCGACGTCACGGCATCGGTCGATCTGGCTCGGGTCTGCATCCACTGCCACCACGTCCATCCCCAATGCCGCCAGCCGGACCGCCATTCGGCCGTCACCACAGCCTGCGTCGATCACCCGTGCGGTCGACGGCAGGGCGAGATGGCCGAGGAGATCAGCGGCGTCGAAGTCTGCTCGCTCATCGGTCAGATACGCGGCGTGGAACCGGTGGTCGTGGTCGGTGAACCACGGATCGAACCCCTCGTCTGCTGCCATCACGACTCCCGGACGCGCCGATGCCGCTGCGCAAGAGCGCAGCGGCATCGAGGCATCAGGACGTGTCGGACTAACTCACCCACATTTGCGTCGGCCACCAGGTGCCCTGGTTCTGGCCGAGGGCCTGCTGTCCTGACGGAGTCTTGGGGTTCGCCCAGTTCTGAATCGTGGGCTTGGAGACAAGAGCCCATCCTGTGCGGTCAAGGAACACATATGGCAGGTCGGTCCCGAGACGCTGGTTGATCTTGGAGAACGCAGACTGGCGGGTCTTCGTGTTCTTCGAGGCCATGCCGGTCACGAACGCCTGCTGGATCTGCGGGTCGATGTTGCGGGCCATGTTGATCGAGATGCCCGTCTTCGACGCGGTGGTCGGCGAGAACCAGACATAGTTCTGATCCGGCGACACGCCACCGAACTGACTCCACTCGGTGGCCTGGTAGGTGCCGACGAGTGCGTTGTTGATCAGCTCGTTCTGCTGGACCGCCTTGATCGTCACGTGGACGCCGATGTTCTTCATCACCTGCTGCGCGTACTCGCCCTGGCGGATGTTCTGCGGGGCAGCCACCACCTGGAGCGTGTAGCTCAGCGGCTTGCCGTGCTTCTTGGTGTACTGCTGGACCAGAGACTTCGCCTTGGACTGGCTGTAGGCGGGGTACGGGGTCTTGGAGTAGTACGGACTGCCAGGCTGGTAGATGCCGTTGATCGGGGCGAGCACGCCCTTGTCCATGACCTTCGAGTACGCGACCGCCGACGTTCCGGTGGCCACGATCTGACGGGCCAGGATGTCGTTGAACGGAGCCGCTGCGCAGTTGAGCATCACGCAGTTCACGTTCGGCGCGTACACCGTCTTGCCGAGGTTGTTGGTGTACGCGTAGGACTTGTTGCCCTGGAACGTCTTGATGTTCGTCGCATCCGACGTGTGCATCATCTGGATGGTGCCTGACTGGAGCGCCTGGGCGCGAGCCTGCTCGTCGGGGATCGGCTTGTACGTGATCGAGCTCAGGTACGGGAGACCGGGCCGCCAGTAGTTGGGGTTCGCGGTGGCGGTGAAGTGGTCGTTGGGGACCCACTCCTTGAACACGAAGGGGCCGGTGCCCACCGGGTGGCTGTTGCCGTTGGGGTTGTTCAGCATCGACGGCGCGGCCACGAAGCAGATCTGCTGCTCGGCCATCGTCACCGGGAACGTCCACCAGCCGTTGTTCATGGTGACCGCCACCGAGAGTGGGCCCGTCTGGGCGTAGCTCTTGATGAGCGGTCGGATGGCCACGCCGACGAGCGGCGACTTGTACTGCGCATCAATGTTGGCGAGGAGCGCGGCACCATCACACGGCGTGCCGTCGTGGAACTTGAGGTTGGGGCGCAGCGTGATCGTCCACACCGTGGCGTCTGCGTTCGGGGTCATCGACTGTGCGAGGTACGGGACCGCCTGGCCTTTTGCGTTGATGATCATCAGTGGATCGAACACGGTCCGGGCGTACATGAAGCCAGCGGTGTCGAGTCGACCAGCGACCGGGCTAAACCCCTGCTCCTCGGCGTCAAGGCCGATGATGACCGACCCGCCCTTCTTGGGCTTGGCAGTCGAGATGCCGTTGAGCCCCTTACCGTTGCTCTCGTCAGCACCAGCGAAGTCCGATGCGATCGCATCGGCCAACGATCCTGCGACAACAAAGCCCGATGCCGTGACGGCTCCTCGGGCAAGGAACGACCTCCGGTCGAATTCCTGAGACACGTGATACCCCCCTAGATCGCTTCTCAACAGTCCATCTGATGAAACTGCTCCTCCCTTCCTAGCACCACCACGAGGTCGGGGGGAGGTCACCTGAGGCGTGCCGGCCTCGCGCTTGGCGTCGCCCCGCTCAGCGATGGTGTCGGCCGGGCCCGGCCCCCAGAGAGGAGCAGTGGAGGACGAGCCCGACCGAGAGCTAGCCGACCACCCTCATCGCCCCGTGGTGTCGTTCGTTTCGGCGTGGACGTCGATGTGGCGTGCCTCGAAAGCGTTGCCTGGCGCGGCTTGCCGGCCATCGATCTCGACCGAGCTTCCGACGGTGACGGCACCTGGCCCCACGACTGCGTCATCGGACGAGATCGTGGTCGTGGGGGATGCAACCACCAGGCGTGGTCCGTCCTCGGTTCGCACCGTGACGGCGTTGGCGAACACCGCAGTGACCTTGCCCTCGAGCGATGTCACTGACTGCGTTGTCGAGTCCTCATCATGGTGATGCCCAAGGAGCTCGGCACCCGCTGCAACACCGACGCCTGCCCCATCACCTTTCCAGCGGTCTCGAAGATGAGTTCGAGAAGCCGCTAAGGCTTCGCTAAGAAGCGAGGGAGACGCGACGTTCGATATCGGTCTCGCCCCGTCGGGCTCGATGGACTAGAACCTGTAGATCGTCAGGCCAGCTTGACGGTGCAGTGCGGACCGAGGCGGGGTTCGCGAGCGAGGTCGATGTCGGCGGCAGCGGTTGGCGGGCTCCCGCGTCGCGATGCAGGTGCCTCGCACCCCTCCCGGGGTCGGGGCATGCAGAGGAGCACACCGACCATCACGCAGGAGGAGCAGTGACCGCAACCATGGACCCAAAGGGTCTGCCAGAGGGCGATCTGGCCTTCCACGTCGAGCAGCATGGCGTGGACTACATCCCCCCGAGCGAGCGCTGGGCCAAGCCCCGTGACATCGCCGGGATGTGGGCAGGGGCGAGCGTCAACATCGAGTACTTCATCTACGGAGCGATCCTGATGGGATTCGGCTTCTCGTTCTGGCAAGCACTCAGCCTGATCATCATCGGGAACCTCTCGTGGTTCTTGGTGGGACTCTGCTCGCTCCAGGGCCCCCAGACCGGCACGACGGTGTTTGGCATCAACCGTGCGGCGTTCGGCCCCCAGGGTTCGAAGTTCCCCGCCTTCTTCAACTGGCTCACCCAGCTCGGCTTCGAGGTCGAGGGGCTGATCCTGATCGTCGGTGCGGCCCTCGTGCTCTTCGCCAAGGCTGGGGTGAGTGCGAGCACGCCGCTCAAGGTGGTGCTGATCTTCGCCGCCGTGGGGATCCAGATCATCATGCCGTTCCTCGGCCACGCCACGATGGTGAAGGTCTTGAAGGCGCTGATCGTGCCCTTCATCATCATCTACCTGGTGCTGCTCGGCTTCTCGGTCGGTCACGCCCACGTCGGCATCCCGGCCCAGCCGTGGGTCGATTGGAAGCTCTGGACCGCTGGACTGGCGTTCACCATCACTCTCTCTGGCCTGGGCTGGACCGAGTGCGGCAATGACTTCTCGCGGTACCTCGATGAAGGCGCCCCCAAGGGAAAGGTCGTGGGCTGGCTCTTCCTCGGCACTGCGATCCCCGAGATGATCATGATGACCCTGGGCGCTTTGGTGTTCACCTTCCTCACCTCGCCCAAGACGGCGGTCGAGACGTGGAACGGATCGAACCCCTTCCAGGCGTTCCAGGGCCAGCACGTGATCCCGAGCTGGTTCGTGGTGATCTTCATGCTCTTCGTGGTCGTGCAGCTCTTCGGCATCAACAGCCTGGACCTCTACTCCTCTGGCGTGACACTCCAGGCCCTCGGCTTGCGCCTCAAGCGCTATCAGGCGGTGCTCCTCGACAGCATCATCTGCCTGGGCATCACGTTCTACGCCGTCTTCTCCTCGAGCTTATCGGTGTACCTGAAGGACTTCGTCGACCTGGTCATCATCTGGATCGCGCCGTGGTGTGCGATCTACCTGACCGACTGGGTGATGCGGCGCTACCACTACGCACCTCTGGAGCTCCAGAAGACCGACCACACGAGCATCTACTGGTCCACGGCGGGCATCAACTGGACCGCCATCGGGGCCCAGCTCATCGGCATGCTGGCGGCGATGTCAGCGCTCAACACGACCTTCCGGGTGCCCAGCTGGATGCACCCGATCACGGTCGTGACCGGGAACGAGTGGGGCCGGGCCGGACTGACCGGCGCTGACTTCAGCGTCTTCATGGGCCTGGGCTTCGGGGCACTCGCCTACTTCATCCTCGCCACCATCACCGGATCGGTGAAGAAGCAGGTGGCCAAGCAGAACGAGCTGCTCGACGGGTCGGCTGTCACCAGCTGAGCTGCTCGCTCCAACGACCACGTCGACGATGCCCGAGTCCTTGTGGCTCGGGCATCGTCGCGCTCATGGCCGATCGAGCAGGTACTCAGCCGTCCCAGTTCTCGACCAGGTTGCCGTCAGCATCTCGATGGAAGACGGGGATCTTGCCGAGACTGACCACGAGATCTGCATCGTCGCCAAGCGCTTCCTGCCACCCGCTCCCCTCGGTCACCAGGCATCCGAGTGCCACTGGAATCCCACCGACCCGCCGGACAAGTCGAAGCGCAGCGCAAATGGATCCACCAGTGGAGATCACGTCGTCGACGATCGCCACCCGGCGTCCTCGAACCGCATGCAACCGAGCCTTGTCGAAGAGGAGCGACTGCTCCTGATCGGTCGTGATCGACCGCACCGGCTCTGCCTCGCCGTCGGCGAGGTGGATCTTCTTCGTCTTGTGCAGGATCACATAGTCATCGAGGTCGAGCGCCCTCGTCGTCTCGATCGCGAGTGGGATCCCCATGGTGGCAACTGACACCACGATCTCGATCCCGCGATCCTCGAGCAGCGCCGCGAGCTCAGCGCCAGCAACCTCAGAGAACTTGACGCCATGGTCGACGCTGATCAGGAGGGCGATCGAGAGCGACTCGGAAAGATCGACGACGGGCAGACCAAGGCTCTGGGAGCCGACGGTGGTGAGATAGCTAACCTTTGCGGACATACCCCCACGCTGGCCGAGGAGAGGCACCCATGGCAAACGCACCCCTGACCAGAGAGGCAGCGGCCGCCATGTTGGACGTCGCCAGGCAGGAGGCTGCGCTGGGCCTCGCCGAGGGCGGCATCCCGATCGGCGCCGCGCTCTTCCACCGGGACGGGACATTGCTCGGGCAGGGGCACAACCGGCGTGTGCAGGAGGATGACGCTTCCATCCATGCCGAGACGGACGCCTTTCGAAAGGCCGGTCGCCGACGCGACTACCCCGACTGCGTGATGGTCACCACGCTCTCGCCCTGCTGGTATTGCTCAGGCCTTGTGCGGCAGTTCAACATCGGTGCGGTGGTCATCGGCGAGGAGACCAACTTCGTCGGAGGTTCCAGCTGGCTCGAGGAGCTCGGTGTCGAGATCATCGTGCTCGATGACCCAAGCTGCATCGAGCTACTCGGCACCTTCATCGCCGAGCACCCTGAGCTCTGGCACGAGGACATCGGCCTCTGAGGATCAGGGCCTCACCGGGGCCCCGAAGAGTCGATCGCCTGCGTCCCCGAGGCCCGGCACGATGTAGCCCTCGTCGTTGAGCGCATCGTCGAGTGCCGCGGTGTAGATCGGCACGTTCGGATGGGCCTGTGTGAAGTGGGCGACACCGGG
>CAITOG010000390.1 GCA_903893955.1 uncultured Actinomycetes bacterium | reverse complement strand
CTCAACGGTGCGCAGCCGACCGAGCGAGTCGAGGTGCTGCTGAAGAAGTCCGGCGCCTGGGAGCAGTTCGAGTCCTCCAAGGCCGCCAAGTGAGCGACTACGAGGCAGGCGACATCAACACCATCATCGACGACGTCGATCACGCTGACGACAACCTCGGCAACGAGGCCGGCGGTTCGATGCCAGAGGCAGTCTTGACCTATCTCGCACGGCAGCTCACACGTGAGCCCGACGCTGTGGTGGTCGAGGCCGATCAGCGTGGCGGCGAGCTCAAGCTCCGCCTCCACGTGGGACCGGACGACATGGGCCGCGTGATCGGTCGTCGTGGCCGGACCGCGCAGGCGATCCGTGCCCTGGTCGCAGTCGCAGGTGCTCGCACCGAGACGCGCACCAACGTCGACATCGTCGACGACTGACCCGTCGATGACCGTCGACCTGCTGGAGGTCGGTCGGATCACTAAGGCTCATGGTCTCCGCGGAGATGTGCTGGTCCTTCTGTGGAGTGACGTCGCAGATCGTCTCTCGCCGGGCTCGGTGCTCCAGGTCGAAGGCAAAGAGCTCGTCGTCCGTTCCTCGCAGCTCTACCAGGACCGCTACCTCGTGCACTTCGAGGGAGTCAATGACCGCACGCCCGCCGAGGCGCTTCGGGGCAAGGTGCTCCTCGCAGAACCCACCGAGGTGGAGGGTGAGCTGCTGGTCCACGAGCTGATCGGTTGTGAGGTGGTGACCTTGGAAGGGGTCTCGGTCGGTCGGGTCGAGCTCGTCGAGGCAAATCCGGCCAGCGATCTGCTGGTGCTCGAATCTGGAGCGCTCGTGCCGCTGACCTTCTTGGTCGAGCACACGCCGCACGAGCGGATCGTGATCGACCCGCCTGAAGGCCTCTTCGGCTGATTCATGCTGCGCGTCGACGTCTTCACCTTGTTCCCCGAGCTCATCGATGGTTACTGCAGCGCGACCATCCTCGGCAGGGCGCAGAAGGCGGGCCTCCTCGATGTCACGGCGATCAACCTGCGAGACGGCGCCAGCGATGAGCGAGGCACCGTCGATGACACGCCCTTCGGCGGTGGCGCGGGCATGGTCCTCATGGCAGAGCCGGTCTACAACGCTGTTGAGGCCAGGCAGACAGCGGTCGGCGGTGCCCGACCTCTGATTGCCCTGGTGCCCCACGGTCGCAGGTTCGACCAGCACCAGGCGGAGCGGCTGGCGAGCCTGGGTTCGTTCTCGCTGCTGTGCGGCCGTTATGAAGGGATCGACCAGCGGATCCTCGATGACCTCGTCGATGAGGAGCTCTCGGTCGGCGACTTCGTCTTGGCCGGTGGCGAGATCGCGGCACTGGCTGTGATCGAGGCGACGGCGAGGCTCGTGCCAGGAGTTCTTGGCAACGACGCATCCTCGAGCGACGAGAGCTTCGCCGCCGGCCTGCTCGAGTACCCGCAGTGGACCAAGCCTGCGAGCTTCCGAGGCATGGAGGCGCCTGCGATCCTGCGGAGCGGCGATCACGCCAAGGTCGCCGCATGGCGTCGAGCAGCGGCGCTGCGACGGACGATCCATGTCCGGCCAGACCTCATCGAGGCCAGGGGGGGCTTAGACGACGAGGATCGTGAGTTGCTTGCCACCTACCCTGAGGTGGAGCCGCCCTCTCAGACGGGCTAACATGTTGCGTCCACCCCTCCCGACGAGGACATGAGGATTTCGCCATGCACCCCACCGAACTGATCGACCGAGACTCGCTGCGAGATGACATCCCGGATTTCCGTCCAGGTGACTCGCTCAAGGTCCACGTGCGCGTGGTCGAGGGCTCCCGTGAGCGTGTCCAGGTCTTCGAGGGCGTCGTCATCCGTCGACAGGGTGCAGGCATCCAGGAGACCTTCACCGTCCGCAAGGTGAGCTTCGGTGTGGGCGTCGAGCGGACCTTCCCGCTCCACGCACCGACGATCGCCAAGATCGAGGTCGTCTCCTATGGCGACGTTCGGCGAGCCAAGCTCTACTACCTTCGCGATCTTCACGGGAAGGCCGCCAAGATCAAGGAGCGTCGGACTGTCCGCAGCTAGGTCGCTGCGGCCGCTGGGCGCCGAACGGGCCGCTCGCTCATGAGCGAGGAGGACCTGGAGCGCTACGAGTCGACCATCGAGCTTCAGCTCGTCCAGGAGTACAAGGCCGTCATCGGGCTGTTCTCCCACATCGTGGAGACCGAGCGTCGGTTCTACCTCTGCAACGAGGTCGAGGTCACGGTCCACCCTGGCACCACGCCGCCGATGGTCGAGCTCAACCTCGCTGATGCCTGGGTGTGGGACATGTACCGGCCTGCTCGCTTCGTGCCGACAGTTCGGGTGCTCACCTTCAAAGACGTGAACATCGAACGCCTGCCCGAGCAGGAGATCGAGGAGATCTGACTCTCACGCCCGAGTCGCCCGCACTCTAGGGTTGACCACGTCTGGAGTCGATGCGGGAGGTCCCGCAGGAGGAGTCCCCATGGAGACCCTGCTCGTCGAGAGGGATGCTGGCGTCGTGACGGTCACGATGAACCGTCCAGAGAAGAAGAACGCGGCGAACGGCACCATGTTCGAGGAGCTCCTCGAGATCTTCATCGAGATCGAGCGCACCGACACGGATCGTTGCCTGCTGCTCACCGGGTCCGGCGGCAACTTCTGCACCGGCGCTGACCTCACCTCGGGCGACGGGCCGATGATGGATCTGACCAGGCCAGGCGTCGTCCGCATGCGCAGGCTCCACGACGTCGCCATGGCGCTCCACAATCTCAACAAGCCTGCGGTCGCCAAGGTCGACGGCATGGCGGTGGGAGCGGGGCTCTCGTTCGCCCTCGGCTGTGATCTCATCGTGGCGACAGAGCGAGCGCGTTTCTCCATGATCTTCGCCAAGCGCGGCCTCACTCCCGATATGGGCGCCTCGTGGCTCCTGCCCCGCCAGATCGGGATGGCACGGGCCAAGGAGCTGACCTACTCGGGCGAGCTGCTCCACGCCCGAGCTGCACTCGGGATGGGCCTCATCAACGAGTTGCACTCGGTCGACGAGATCGATGACGCTGCCGACTCGCTCGCACGACGATTGGCCTCGGGGCCGACGGTGGCACTCGGCCTTGCCAAGAGCCTGTTGAACAACGCCTTCACTGCCACCATGGCCCAGGCGCTCGAGGATGAGAGCCGGGCGCAGGCCATCAACTTCAACTCTCCTGACACGGCTGAGGCGATCACCGCGTTCCTCGAGCGTCGCGATCCAAAGTTCGAGGGACGCTGACGAGATGGCGTGGCTCCTGGCCCCCCGCCTCGACCTGCACGAGACGGCACCCTTCGAGAGCCTCGTCGCCTGGCTCCGACAGGCTGGGAGCGCTGGCTATGAGGCGGTGGCGATAGGCGACCTCGAGGCTGGTAGATCGGTGCTCGACCCGTTCGCCGTCATCGGCGCGCTGGCAGGCGAGACAGATCTGCCGGTGCTCGCGGCGAGCTGTGAGATCGGCACCGGGCGCAGCGCCTCGGTGATGGCCCGAGAGCTGACGACGGTGGACCACCTGACAGAGGGGCGTACCGGGCTGGTGCTGCTCGGAGGAGACCCGGTGCACCTGTCTGAGGCAGAGGCTGTGATCGTGGCGCTGCTCGACGGTGGGCCAGCAACCGTGAGCGGCACCTTCGAGTACGTGCAGGACGCGCCCAACCGACCCGCGCCGTTGAGCCCGGGAGGACCGCCGATTCTCAGGATCGACCAGAGCCAGTCCCCACCGCGAGCCTTCGGTCGCAAGCCCGGCGACTCGGCGCCGGTGCCCTGGACCATCGTGTTCGAGGAGGTCAGACAAGATGTGCCGACGGCGCCAGCTGACGCCACGACCATCGTCGTCTCGCCGGCAGCGCCGGACGGTGCAGCAACGTCGCTGCGTTGAGCAGTTAGGGTCTGTCGTCGGTCGAACCGACCGTCGGATCGCCACACCAAGGAGCGTCTGTGCCCAAGTTTCGGACCATCGCAGTGACCAGCGTCATCGCTGCAGCAGGGTTGCTTGCCGGCTGCTCAAGCTCGTCGTCGACAGCGTCGAGCACGACCACGAGCGCTCCTGTGACGTCGACGCCCTCGGTGGCGATTGGCACCATCCCGGCTGCTGATCTCTCGCCAGCAGGCACGCAGGGCAAGCTCCCCACCGTCGTCGTGCCCACCTCGCCTCCACCAACGACCCTGCAGGTGGCCACGTTGATCCCGGGCTCAGGGCCAAAGGTGAAGGACGGTGACTCGGTCACGGTCAACTACACCCTCGCCACCTACTCGGCCGGCAAGGTCATCCAGTCGTCCTACACCGACGGCTCTGGTCCCTTCGTGGTCCAACATGTGGGCGCCGGCGAGGTCATCCCCGGCTGGGACCCTGGCCTAGTGGGAATGCAGGCAGGGGAGCGCAAGGAGTTCATCATCCCTGCGTCCCTCGGCTACGGCTCCAACTCGCCGGGCGCGGGAATCGCAGCGAACGACACCTTGGTTTTCATCGTCGATCTGATCAAGATCAACTAGGCCGCTCGGCCCAGCAGGCGCTCAGGCGTCTGGGGTCTGCATGGCGATGCGGTCGGTCCGGATGCGGACCTTGATCCGCACCTCGTCAGGGGTCCGCATCGGGTACTCGTCGACGCCCATGTACTTCTTGGCCAGTGCGTCGATGTGAGCGTCGGCTCCGTCAGTGGTGATCTCAGTTACGGTGCCGTGGACAGCGACGACGTTGTAGGGGTTCTCGGGGTCAACCACGCAGATCGCCACCTTTGGGCTCCGCTCGAGGTTCCGGGCCTTGGCACGGCCCTGCGCGGTGTTGATCAGCAGGTCGTCACCATCGACGTCGATCCACAGCGGCGTGATCTGTGGGCTGCCATCAGCGGCGATGGTCGCCAGCGAGGCGAGGACTGGTCGTGCGAGCAGCTCGCGGGCTGGGGTGGACAGGACGTCAGCCATCGTGGGCCTTCCTTCTCATTCAAGGTGGGTTGCCCTCTTGACCTTACCGGCGATGGTGGCCGGTTGCGTGGGGGCGGACCGCCGCGCTTGTGATCTTGCGCAGGTGCCCGGCGGCGACGAAGATCGCAGGTCGGGGGATCGAAGACGAATCGCCAAGGACCAGGAGGTCGAGCACGTGGGCATGAGGATCGAGACCGACAGCATGGGGCCCATCGAGGTGCCAGAAGAGCGCTACTGGGGAGCACAGACCGCCCGGAGCCTCCACCACTTCGATATCGGCCATGACACCATGCCGGCGCCGCTGATCCACGCCTTCGGCATCCTCAAGCAGGCCTCGGCGATGGTGAACCGCGACCTCGACAAGATGCCGGCAGATCGGGCTGCGCTGATCATCGCCGCTGCCGGAGAGGTGGCTGACGGGAAGCTCGATGACGAGTTCCCGTTGCGCATTTGGCAGACCGGTTCGGGCACCCAGACCAACATGAACGTCAACGAGGTCATCTCGAACCGGGCCATCGAGATGGCGGGTGGCGTGCGCGGCTCGAAGGACCCCGTCCACCCCAATGACGACGTCAACATGTCCCAGTCGTCGAACGACACGTTCCCAACCGCTATGCACATCGCAGCGGCGAGGGAGCTGACAGGTCGGCTCATCCCTGCGGTCAAGTCCTTGCGCAATGCCCTTGCGGCCAAGGCGACGGCCTTCGAGGGGATCACCAAGATCGGGCGCACCCACCTCATGGACGCAGTCCCGCTCACCCTCGGTCAGGAGTTCTCCGGCTACGTGAGCCAGCTCGACGCCGATCTCGTCCGCCTCGAGCAGGTACTGCCTGGTCTCTTCGAACTGGCCGCCGGCGGCACCGCGGTCGGCACAGGACTCAACACCCATGTCGAGTTCGGTGAGCGTGTGGCCACAGCAATCGCCGAGCTGACCGGTGATCCCTTCGTGACGGCGCCGAACAAGTTCGCAGCGCTCGCGGGTCACGATGCGCTGGTGTTCGCATCCGGTGCGCTCAAGACCCTGGCGGTCTCGCTGACCAAGATCGCCGACGACCTCCGCTGGCTGGGCTCAGGCCCACGCTCAGGCCTCGGGGAACTCGTCCTGCCGGCGAACGAGCCGGGCAGCTCGATCATGCCTGGCAAGGTCAACCCGACCCAGTCGGAAGCCATGATCATGGTCTGCATCCAAGTGATGGGCAACGACGCTGCGATCGGCATCGCGGGGAGCCGAGGCAACCTCGAGCTCAACGTCTGTAAGCCGGTGATCATCCACAACTTCCTCCACTCGCTCACGATCCTCGCTGATGCCTGCCGAGGCTTCGAGGAGTTCTGCGTCGTCGGCCTCGAGCCGGACTACGACCAGATCCGACGTCACCTTGAGAACTCGCTGATGCTCGTCACTGCACTCAACCCGCACATTGGCTACGACCGGGCCGCCGAGGTCGCCAAGAAGGCGCACAAGGAGCGCTCGACGCTCAGAGAGTCGGCAATCGCGCTCGGGTACCTCACCGGCGAGGAGTTCGACGCGGCGGTCCGCCCTGATGACATGACCCATCCGTGACTAGGCCGCTCCCGCTCTCCGAGGAGGAGGTGGAGGTCGCACTCAGAGGGACCAGCTGGTCGATCGAGCAGGGGCATCTCATGTTGGTCCACCACTTCGCCGGGTTTGCCCAGGCGCTGGGCTTCGTCGTGGCCGTCGGGGCGCTGGCTGAGGAGCTCGATCACCACCCCAACATCGAGCTTCGCTACGACCTTGTCCGCCTCGAGCTCTGGACCCATGATGTCGGGGGGCTGACGAAGCTCGACGTCGAGCTCGCGCTCACGGTGGAGTCGATCGTCAGCGGAGAGGCTCGAGGAGAGCGGCGCGCAACTGAGCGATGGTCTGCTCGCTGATCCCGAGATCGAGCGCCAACGCCTCGGTCGAGCCCCAGCGCGCCGTGATGGTGGTGAGGAGGTGCTCCATGTTCTCAGGGGCAGCGGAGAACACCTCGTCGGCAGCGAGGATCTCGTCGGCAGCATCTGGGTAGCGCTCGGCGAGCCGCTCCTTGAGCTGGTGCATCGACGCTGCACTGAGCGCGTAGTCCTCGACGATCAGCTCGTCGTCGACGCCGAGCAAGCCGAGGACGAGGGCGATGAGCACGCCGGTGCGGTCCTTGCCCGCTGTGCAGTGGACGATGGCCGGAAGCCCACCTGGCGAAGCGAGGGCCTCGATGGCGCTCACCACGTGCGCACCGGCGGTGTCGAGCATCTCGACATAGGTCGACGACAACAGCCCGGGCTGCGTTCGGAAGGCCTCGGGATCTGGCACCGACTCCATGAGCGGGAGGTGGAGGAAGTCGACAGGTGTCGTCTCGGCGTCGAAGTGGCCCTCCTCGACCTCAGCGGTGGTGCGCAGGTCGATGACGGTGGCGATGCCCAGCCGCCTGATCTCTGCGTGGTCACCTGAGGTCAGACGGTTGAGAGAGTCGGCTCGAAAGAGAGTCTCCCACGTGACGCTTCGACCATCCGAGGTCGGGTAGCCGCCGATGTCTCGGAAGTTCACGGTCCCTGCCAGGCCGATCAGGCGTGCGGGCTTGTCGGTGGAGGAGCTCATCGCGCCAATGGTAGCGAGGTGGTTCGTGACAACTGTGTGACGACAGGGCAGAGGACTAGACGGGGAGTCCCCAGAGCGCCATCCAGCGCCCCAGGTCGCTCTCAAGCGGCAGGTCGCCGGTCAGCACCGCACGCAATCGCAGCTCGGCCTCGTTGTCGCGGCTGTCGGGGCCTGTCGGACAGAAGGGATAGAACGTGCCTCTCTTGAAGAGGTAGACGAGATAGGACGGGACAGCTGACGCGTCGGCGCCAGCCTTGGGGACGAAGCCGAAGACCGTGCAGAGCAGCTGGGGTCCCCACCCTGACTCCTTGAGTAGCGAGTTGGCTTGGTGGGCCCTCGTCACGAGGTCGTCGAGGCTCTCGCCGTCGACGAGCAGCCAGCGGTAGCCGAGGTCGTCCTCGACGCTGCGCAGTGCTGGTGTGCTCGGATCCTGGTCGTCCATCTCGAGGAGCTTGGAGATCTCATCCTGGACATCTGCTGAGGCTTGTCCCGCCGGTGGTCGCCAGCAGACGCCAGCGCTTCCCGTGGAGACGAGCCCAGACTGGAGCTCCAAGGTGACCGCAGCCGACGGGAGGGCGAAGAGCGCATCGAGGTTTGGAGTGACCTGTTTGGTTCGACCCAGCAGGGTGTCGAAAAGGCCCACGAGCGCTCGCCTATCCCTGTCCGAGCTGCCGCTCGAGCTCATCGAGCTGGGCGAGGCGGCGCTCCAGCGAAGGGTGCGTCGAGAAGAGGTTGGCGAGGCTCTGGCCCTGCTTGCCGTTGATCGCCGGGGTGAAGAAGAAGGCGTTGAACGCCTCTGACTTGCGGAGGTCCTTCTGGGGGATCTTCGACATCTCGCCGGTGATCTTGACCAGCGCAGCGGCTAGCAGCGATGGCCGGCCGATCAGGATGGCACCAGACCGGTCTGCGGCCAGCTCTCGATAGCGTGAGAGCGCCAAGGTCAGCAGGAAGCTGATGAAGTAGACGACGATTGAGACCAGCATCACCAGCAGCTCGGCTGCAGCCGCTCCCTGGTTGTTGTTGTCATTGCCGGTGAAGATCGAGCTCCACAGCGCCACTCGGGTCAGGAGGCCGGCGAGCATGCCCACGCTTGATGCGATGGTCATCACCGCCACGTCGCGATGCGCCACGTGAGAGAGCTCATGCGCGAGGACAGCTTCGAGCTCCTCGTCGCTCAGTCGTGACATCAGCCCCGTCGTCGCGCAGACCACGGCAGTCTTCGGACTCCGGCCGGTGGCGAAGGCGTTGGGCATGTCGGTCGTGGCGATGGCGACCCGTGGCTTGGGCATGTCGGCCATCGCGCAGAGGCGATCCACGATGGCGTGCAGCTTGGGTTCCTCCTCTGGGGTGACGATCCGGCCACCCATGCCGAAGAGGGCGATCTTGTCGGAGAACCAGTACTGCCCGAAGATCACGGCGATCTCGATCACCACCACCAGGGCGAGGCCGACGCCGACGGCGACGAGGACGGCACCGAGGATTCCCCACAAGATGACGAGGAAGAGCCCTGTCAGGAGCATCCGCGCCGAGAGCCCCCGGTCTGTCTCGATGTTCTTGGCGAAGGCCATCAGGCCTTGGCCTCCCCCTCGTCGAGCTCGGCAGCCGGTGCTGAGGTGCCGAGCTCCGCCTTGAGCGCAGCGAGCTCAGCGTCCACAGCGGATGTGGTCGACGCCTTGTCGAGCTGCGCCTGGATGTCGTCGACCGGCTGGGACAGGTCGGTGAGGGCGCCTGAGCTGAGCAGCTCATCCATCGCCCCGGCTCGTGCCTGCATCTCGGAGATCTTGTCCTGCGCTCTCGTCATGGCCTGGCCTGCGTCGCCCATCGAATCGGAGATGCCCGTAACCGCCTCTGAGATCTTGGTCTCAGCCTCTGCCGCGGTGTAGGTGGCCTTGATGGTCTCCTTCTTGGTGCGGAACTGCTCGACCCGGGCCTGGAGCTGCTGAGAGGTCGCGATGAGCTTCTGCTCCTGCTCGGCGACCTGGGCGTGCTGCTGCTCGAGGTCGGTGAGCTGCTCGCCGATGGCGGCTCGGCGGCTGAGGGCCTCGCGGGCGAGATCCTCGTTGCCCTGCTCGAGCGCGGCCTTGGCTTGGCTCTGGAGCTTGTCGCCCTGCTTCTGGAGCTCTGCGGCCTGGAGCTCGATGCGCTTGCGGGACGTGGCGACGTCGGCCACCGCCTTCTTGACCTTGGTCAGGCTGTCGAGCTGCTTCTCATAGGAGAGATCGAGCGTCTCACGGGGGTCTTCGATCTTGTTCAGGGCCTTGTTGGTCTTGGCCTGGAAGATCGTGCTGATGCGGCTGAACACTCCGGCCACGGGGGCCTCCTTCTGGTGAGTCGTGCTGAGGGCAAGCCTAGGGCCGACAGACGAGCGATGGCGCCCGGGGCGTGCCGTCTAGGTTGGAGAGGTGGCGTCCCCCCGCTCCATCGTGACCGTGCACGCGCATCCCGACGACGAGTCGTCGAAGGGCCCCGCGACCATCGCCCGCTATGGCGCGGCTGGTGCCAGAACGACGCTGGTCTGCTGTACCGACGGTGCTGAGGGCGAGATCTTGAACCCTGCGGTGACCCTGGCTGCGGGAGAGTCGCTCGCCGAGCGACGGGCCGGCGAGCTTGACGCAGCGTGCCGGGTCATCGGCTACGACGAGGTGGTGCACCTCGGCTACCGCGATTCGGGCATGCCCGACTCCGAGGCGAACCGTCACCCTGACGCGTTCTGGAACGCACCCCTCGAAGAGGCGGTCGGCCGACTCGTGGCGGTCATCCGCAGCGCTCGGCCTGACGTGCTCATCTCGTATCCCGACGAGCAGCATGAGTATCCGCATCCCGACCACATCCGTGCGCACGACATCTCAGTGGCCGCCTTCGAGGCAGCAGGTGACCCCGCTCGTTTTCCCGAGGCCGGCACGCCGCACGAGGTGGCGAAGCTCTACTACACCGTGTGGCCAGCGATCAGGATGATGAAGCTCCATGAGAAGTACCTTGAGCTCGGCATCGACTCGCCCTATGACGAGGGCTTCTTGGAGAGGATCTCAGCGGGGGAGCGGTTCACGACCACCATCGACGTGACCGGCTTCGCCCACGTTCGAGACGAGGCGCTCCTGTGCCACGCGACGCAGATCGATCCGACATCGCCCTGGTGGTTCGGCCTGCCAGACGAGGTCCGCCACAGCGTCCACCCTTTTGAGCACTACCGGCTCGCTAAGAGCCGAGTGGGCCCGACCGACGTGGTCGAAGACGATCTCTTCGCAGGTCTCTGATCTCGACGCAGGCGGTGCTAGTAGGAGCGCGCCACGATGCAGACGAGGTCGTCGGCGTCGTGGTCGTCAGGGATGCCGCCCTCTGGGCTCTGCAGGCAGCGCACCGACAAGGTGTGCTTGTTGAGTTCGGCCTCGCCCTCTGGGCCGACGAGCCGCCACGGCAGCCGGGCGAAGCCGTGCTGTCCCGCTTCGATCGCCTCGGCGAGCGAAGAGACGTCGGTGGTCCGGTCGTCCCGCTTGGCGATGGCGCCGGTCAGGAGCGATGCCTGGATCTCCTCGAGGAGAACGGGAACCCGGCTGGCTGCCTCTGCGACTGGAACGGTGATCTTCTCGCTGGTGTCTCTGCGAGCGATCGTCAGGCTGCCCTCGGCCAGGTCGCGTGGCCCGATCTCGACGCGGACCGGCACGCCCTTGAGCTCCCAGTCGGTCACCCGCCGTCCGAAGGATCCCTGCCGGCGGTCGACCTCGACGCGGATGCCTGCTCCCTTGAGTTCGGCCTCGAGCACATCGATGGCGTCGGCCACATCAGGCTCATCGCGGATGGCAAGGATCGCGACCTGGACCGGTGCCAATCGAGGCGGGACCACGAGGCCGTTGTCGTCCCCATGGCCCATGATCAGCCCGCCGACGAGCCGTGAGGAAGCGCCCCACGACGTGGTGAAGCAGAGGTGCTCGACGCTGTCGTCACCAAGGAACTTGATGTCGAAGGCGCGGGCGAAGTTCTGACCGAGCTCATGGCTCGTCGCCATCTGCAACGCCTTGCCGTCACCCATCATCCCTTCGCAGGTCATGGTGTTGGTCGCGCCGGCGAACCGCTCTCGAGCCGTCTTGATCCCGAGCTGGGCCGGGATGGCGAGGACCTCGGTGAGGAAGTCGTTGTAGACGTCGTGATGGATCCGTCTGGCATACGCCGCCGCGTCGGCCTCATCCACGTGGGCGGTGTGGCCCTCCTGCCAGAGGAACTCGCTGGTGCGCAGGAAGAGGCGAGGGCGCAGCTCCCATCGGACCACGTTGGCCCACTGGTTGAGCAGGAGCGGGAGATCCCGATAGCTCTGGGTCCACTTCGCCATGTATTCCCCGATGACGGTCTCCGAGGTCGGACGCACCACCACCGGCTCGGCGAGCTCCTCGCCACCAGCATGGGTCACGACGGCGAGCTCGGGGCTGAACCCCTCGACGTGCTCTGCCTCTCGCTTGAGGTACGACTCGGGGATGAACAATGGGAAGTAGGCGTTCTTCGCCCCCGCCGCCTTGATGCGAGCGTCGATCTCCGCTTGGATCCGCTCCCAGATCGAATAGCCGTAGGGCCTGATGACCATGGTCCCTCTGACAGGACCGTTCTCGGCGAGCTCCGCCTTGGCGAGGATGTCCTGGTACCAGCGAGGAAAGTCCTGCGCCTGGGGGGTGAGCACGCTCTGCTTTGCCACGATGGCTGCCATCCTCTTCACGTCGGTCTGGGTGCCCAACGCTACCCAAGCTCGCCCCCTCTCCTGTGCGAGGCGGTCGGGCAGGGGGGCTCTACGATGGCCAGATGGCAGCGAGCAAGCTGAGTGGTGGCGCGGTCCACGACCTTCCCGCCGATCTCGAGCAGGGCCTTCGTCGAAGCGAAGTGGCGACCCACGCGTGGGGCGACATCACCCCCTTGGCGCGCAACGAGTTCATCTGCTGGGTCGAAGATGCCAAGCGCGATGCGACTCGTGAGCGTCGCATCCGCCGCACCGTCGAGGAGCTCGAGGATGGGATGCGACGCCCATGCTGCTGGCCGGGCTGCTCCCATCGAGAGCGAAACGGTCGCTAGGCGGTCGAGCTAGGAGCGCCGAGCGAGCTCGGCGAGCGGTTTCCAGCCGACCATCGTCACGCCGGCGCTGCGCAGCTGCGAGCGAGCGGCAGCCTCTCGTGCCATGAGGCGAAGGTCGTCGACCCTGGCATCGGCATCGTGGGCGAACGCTCGCAGCTCGTCGGTGTCGATGGCGGGACGTGTGATCACCTCGGTCACACCTGGGCCGATGGTGTCGAGGAGCTCGGGGAGGCAGTCGCGCAGCGAGCTTCCAGTGGTGTCCACCACCTGATCGGGGACGATCACACCCTCCTCCTTGGCAAGCGAGCGAGCCGGGAATCCGAGCCCATCGGCCTTCGGGCCAGACAGCAGGCGCAAGGGCAGCCGGTACTCCACCGCAAGCTCCAAGAGGACGTCGAAGAACTCTGGCTTGGTCACGAGCGCAGAGGCGTGCGACGCCAGGTGGGAGACGTCGAAGCCGAGCAAGATCGCTCGCTCGAGCTGGGCACGGCACTCGCGTCGGACCTCGTCGAGGTCGGCGTGATCGAGAGCATCGTCGACGCTGCCGGGGAAGCCACCATCGCCCCCGAGGAGCGATGGGGCAACGGTCACCGGGCCGAACCTGAGGAGCTCATGCTCTGCGGTGATGGCCAGTGAGACGCCGACGTCCCCGCCTCGGTGCCGTGCGGCGGCCTCTCGCGCCCAGGGCGCGGGGACGAGCAGAGAGGCACTCGTGGCGATGCCGCTCGAAGTGGCCTCCTCGACGCCTCGGTTCGCGGCGTGACACAGCCCAAGCTCATCAGCGGTGACGATGACGACCCTGCCTTCTTCGCCGTATCCCAGGCGCCAGCTCAGCTCCGACATCAGCGTCGCTCTCGCTCGATGGCTGCGTCTTGGGCCTCGGCAGTGGTGGCGAGGCGAGCACGATGCTCGTCGAGTGCAGCCGTGAGCGCGGGGTCGCCGGCGCCCAGGATGCGAAGTGCCAAGAGTCCTGCATTCTCAGCACCGTTGATCGCCACCGTGGCGACCGGGACGCCACGGGGCATCTGGACGATGGAGAGCAGCGAGTCGAGGCCGTCGAGGCGAGCCAGCGCGACGGGGACGCCGATGACCGGCAATGAGGTGACCGAGGCGAGCATGCCAGGGAGGTGGGCTGCGCCACCGGCTCCGGCGATGATGACCTTGAGCCCTCGCCCGGCGGCATCGCTGCCGTAGGCGAGCATCCGCTCAGGCGTTCGATGGGCAGAGACCACATGGATCTCGCTCGGGATGCCGAACTCGTCCAAGATGGCCTCGGCTGCCCTCATGACGTCGAGATCCGAGCTCGATCCCATGACGATGCCGACTCGAGGCTGCACGTTCATGCTCACAACTCTTCCATCTCGGGAGGCATCGGTGTGCCAAGTGCGAGTGCGGCCATCCACGCATGGCGTCGCACTGTCGGCCCATCGGCCCCCGCAACGTTCACGTGACCGAGCTTGCGCCCCGGCCGTGGCGACTTGCCATAGAGGTGGAGCTTGGCATCAGGGATCACCAGCGAATCGGCGAGGGCATGGTCGAAGTCGCTGACGTCGTCTGAGCCGAAGACGTTGACTGAGGCCACGTGGTCGGCCGTCAATCGGGTCGAGCCGAGGGGCAGGTCGAGCACGGCTCGAAGGTGGTTCTCGAACTGCGAGGTGACAGAGCCGTCTTGGGTCCAATGGCCGGAGTTGTGCGGTCGCATGGCGAGCTCGTTGATCACCAAGCGACCATTCGTGACGAAGAGCTCGACAGCGAGGATGCCGACAACGCCGAGGAGTTCAGCGATCGTGACGGCAAGCGCTTCTGCCTGCGCCGCCAGCGAGCCGTCGAGGCTGCCAGGGACGAGGACTTCGCGACACACGCCGCCGACCTGGGCTGTCTCGACGGCGGGCCACGATGCGCTCTGCCCGCCAGGTCGGCGAACCACCAGGGCCGCGAGCTCTTGGTCGATGGCGACCTTCTCCTCGACGAGCACATCGATACCAGCGGCGTGCAGCTCATCGACCACAGCCTGTGCACGCTTCGCGTCGTCGACGACGAACACGCCACGACCGTCGTAACCACCCCGTGCCGCCTTGATGACGAGCGGCCATCCGAGTCGCTCGCCGAGCGGCGCGACGTCGGTCGGATCGCTGGTCGTGATGATCCCGTACGCCGGCATCGGCAGGCTCGCTTTGCCGAGCTCGGTCCGCATCTCGATCTTGTCGACAGCGCAACGCAGCGCGTGGGGTGACGGGCGGATGATCACGCCTGAGGCCTCGAGCTCGCCGAGCATCTCGAGATCGACGAGCTCGTGATCGAGCGTGATCACGTCCACTTCGTGGGCCAGACGTCGAAGCGCGGCCTCGTCGGTCGCCGCTCCGAGCAGCACCCGGCTCGCTTCCTTCGCCGCTCCGTCGTCAGCATGCTCGGCGAGGATGGTCGCCTCGATCCCGAGGCGACTGGCGTCCTCGAGCAGCATCCTCGCAAGCTGGCCGCCTCCGATGACGCCGACCCTCATCTGTGCGCTGACGGCGTGAGAGACGGGTTCAAGCAGGTCGCCACGACCATGAGGCTACCGGGATTGCACCAGAGCCGATGGTGGTGTTTGCGAATTATGACTAATCAGGTAAGGTTTTGGGGGAATAGCACGGGGCCAGCATCTAGGGGAGCAGAAGTGAGCGAATCCTCCACCACGGAGACCGCCGTCGAGGGCGTGAAGCGAGAGAGTCGACACTTGCGCGGCTCGCTGCTCGACGAGCTCGGCACTTCGAAGGCGAACGTGTCCGGAGATGCAGAGCAGCTGCTCAAGTTCCACGGGATCTATGCCCAGGACGATCGCGACACTCGACGTGCCCGGTCGGTGGCCAAGGAGGAGCTCGACTACAGCTTCATGATCCGGGTGGCCATCCCCGGCGGTCGGATCTCCCCGTCCCAGTGGCTGGCCCTCGACACGGTCGCTGGCGAGCTCGCCGACGACACGCTCCGTCTCACCACCCGACAGGCGGTTCAGTTCCATGGGGTCGCCAAGACGTCGCTGCAGGACCTCGCGAGGAGCCTCCATGCGAACCTGATGACCTCGTTCGGCGCCTGCGGCGATGTCGTCCGCAACGTGGTCGCCTGCCCTGGCCTCCAGACTGAGACCGCCGACGGCCCGCTGACCAAGACGGTCGATCGGATCGCGTCTGCCTTCAAGCCGTCGACGAGAGCGCACTTCGAGGTCTTCGTGGACGGCAAGCTGGCTGCCTCTGCCGAGCCGTCGGACGAGCATGCCTTCTATGGCGACACCTATCTTCCTCGGAAGTTCAAGATCGCCATCGCCAATCCGGGCGACAACTGCGTCGACGTTTTCGCGCAGGACCTCGGCCTCATCCCTGGCGTTCACCCCGAGCTCGGTGAGGGCTTCACCGTGTTGGTCGGCGGAGGACTTGGGCGCGCCTATGCGAATCCGAACACCTTCGCCCGACTTGCCGACCCCCTGTGCTTCGTGGCTGAGAGCGACGTCGAGGATCTCATCGCGGCGGTCGTGACGGCCTACCGGGACCTCGGCGATCGAAGCGACCGCAAGCGGGCACGGCTCAAGTACGTGCTTGCCGATGAGGGCCTCGAGGCATTCGCGACCGAGGTCACCGCTCGGTTCGGCCGCCCGCTCGTGGCGCCGCTTCCGGTGCTGCCCGACATCGGGGCTGATGATCACCTGGGCTGGAGGACCCTTCCCGACGGGAGCCGCCAGCTAGGGCTTCGGGTCGGTGCGGGGAGGGTCAAGGACGACGATCGGACTCGACTCCGCTCGGCCCTGCGAGAGATTGCGAGTCGATTCGATCTGACCTTCTATGTGACCCCACAGCAAGACATCTTGTTGTCCCACCTGTCGCCCGCCGACGTCGATGCGGTCACCTCGATCCTGGTGGACCATGGGGTGCGCTTCGTCGAGGAGCTCGGCTCCGTCGAGCGCTCAGCCCTGGCCTGCCCTGCGCTGCCGACCTGTTCTCAGGCGCTCGCTGAGTCTGAGCGCCGCCTGCCCGATCTGGTCGAGGGTCTCGAGGGGGCACTCGACGCGGTCGGCGTCGGTGGCCGTCGCCTGCAGCTTCGCGTCACAGGCTGCCCGAATGGGTGCGCACGACCTGCGGTCGCTGAGGTTGGCGTGGTCGGGCGGACCAAGACCGGCTACGACCTGTTCTTGGGGGGTGGCCCCTCGGGGAACCGCCTTGCGACGCTGCACGCAGAGAAGGTTCCCTTCGACAAGATCACCGAGGTGATCACACCGCTGCTCGAACGCTGGCGAGATGAGGGCGAGGTCGACGAGTCCTTCGGTGACTTCTACACGAGGGCGATCTCCTCATGACCGTCTACCTGGTCGGGGCTGGCCCGGGAGCAACAGACCTGCTCACCGTGCGTGCCGCCACGATCCTCGGCAGGGCTGACGTGGTGGTCCACGACCGGTTGATCGACCCCGAGGTCCTGGCTCTGTCGGCGGATGGCGCCGAGCTGATCGATGTCGGCAAGCGTCCCGGCGGCTCATCGTCCCAGGCGCTGATCAACGATCTGCTGGTGGCGCTGGGTCGGAGGCACGGCTGCGTCGTCCGTCTGAAGGGGGGCGACCCGTTCGTCTTCGGTCGAGGCGGCGAGGAGCTCGAAGCGCTGAGCGCGGCAGGGATCGAGGCCGAGGTCGTGCCGGGCATCTCGTCAGCGTTCGCGGCGCCGCTTGCCGGCGCGATCCCTGTGACCCATCGCGGGGCATCGTTCGGCGTCAGCGTCGTCACGGGTCGTGCTCGCAATGGCGCAGCTGTCGACTTTCGTCGGCTCGCGAATTCGGAGATGACACTCGTGGTCCTGATGGGCGTCGAGCGACGAGCCGATATCGCTGCGCAGCTCCTCGAGGGGGGTCTGGCACCCGAGACGCCGATCGCGGCGGTGGAGTCAGCGTCGATGGCAGCCCAGCGCGTCCAGAGGGCTCGGCTCGACCAGCTCGGCCGCCTTGAGGTCAGGGCGCCTGCAGTGCTGGTGATCGGCGCCGTCGCTGCGCTCGAGCTCGGTCGCGTCCTTGAGGCGGCGGGGCTCGCTTCCGCCTGATGCTGCCGATCGCCATCGACCTGGCCGGTCGACGATGTGTGGTGCTCGGCGGCGGGAAGGTGGCGGCATCCAAAGCGGCCACCTTGGTGAGCGAAGGTGCTCGCGTGGCGGTCATCACAGAGGAGCTCTTGGCCGAGATGCCGGCAGGCATCGACTCGCTCGAGGTGCGGCGCTACGAATCCGGTGATCTCGATGGTGCATTCCTCGTCGTGTCGGCCATTGCAGACCCTTCGGTCAATGACGAGGTGCTCGCAGAAGCGGAGCGTTCCGGTACCTGGGTGAACGTCGTCGATGACCTTGAGCGTGCCACTGTGCATCTTGTCGCCATACATCGCGAGGGTCCGGTGGCCATCGCCGTCTCGACCGGTGGCTCGTCGCCGGCACTGGCGCGCCACCTGCGAGACGTGATCGCCGGTTGCCTGCCCATAGGTGCGGGCGAGGCGGCCGAGCAGCTGGCCATCGAGCGTTCAGCTGTTCGATCGACGGGCGGCAGCACCGAGGACATCGACTGGTCCGGTCGGATCGCTGAACTGCTCGGACCACCTCGTCGCTGCGCCCGGGGGTAGCCTCCTCGCAGCACCGCGCGGTGGACCGCGCCCGAGAGCTGGAGGAATTCAATGATCAGGATCGGGACGCTCATCGATGTCGAGTCATCGGTTGCCGATGCCGTTAGGCAGGCTGCGTCGATCAAGGACGCCGGCTACGACAGCGCGTGGGCCAACCAGATCTTCGGGCAGGACGCGCTCACCCTGCTGGCCGTCGTCGGGGCATCGGTCCCCGACATCGAGCTTGGCACTGCTGTGGTGCCCGTCTACCCGCGTCACCCCCAGATGCTCGCCCAGCAGGCGCTCACCGTGCAGTCTGCGTCGGGCGACCGACTCTGCCTCGGAATCGGGCTCTCACACCAGATGGTTGTCGAAGGCCTGTGGGGCTACTCCTTCGATCGGCCTGGTCGCTACATGGCTGAGTATCTGAGCGCATTGATGCCGATGCTCCGCGGCGAGGTGGCGATGCTCGACGGAGAGGTGCTCAAGTCCATCACCGTCGGACCGCTCGACATCCCTGCCACCAAGCCGCCGTCGGTCGTGGTCGCAGCGCTGGCCCCCTACATGCTCAAGCTGGCGGGGACCCTGACCGATGGCACGATCACCTGGATGACAGGCATCGGCACCATCGGCTCGCACATCGCTCCGCTGCTCGGTGAGGCCGCCGAGGCGGCGGGCAAGCCAGCGCCGAGGGTGGTCGTGTCCTTGCCTGTCTGTCTCACTGATGACGCAGGTAGGGCGAAGGACCGCATCGACGAGGCGTTCTCGATCTACCCGAACCTTCCGTCGTATGCCGCGATGCTCGAGAAGGAGGGCGTCGCTCGACCGGCCGACATCTCGCTGGTGGGTTCGAAGGAGCAGATCATCGACGGCATCGGCCAGCTCGAGGCTGCGGGTGGCACCGAGCTCGTTGCCGCCATCTCGGGCGATTCCGCGGAGCGGGCGGCGACCTTCGAGTTCCTGGGTTCCCTCGCTGGCTGAGCGGCGCCAGAGATCTAGCGGCTCAGGCGGGTGTGCTTGAGCTCATTGATTTCCTCGTGGGAGACGATGAGGTCGAGGAGCCGGGTGATGACCTCTTTGGAGGCCGCAGGATTGTCGGGATCGGGGCCGTGCATCAGCCGGACGAACGTCGCATCAGCGTCGTCGACCACGAAGGTGGGGACGCCGAAGACGTCCAGATCGTCGTGGTAGTGGGTCCAGTTGGTGGCGATGACCTTGCGTGGTCGGCCGGTGGCCAGCTCGGCATCGATGACGTCGAGATCGACGCCATGGGCGATGAGGATCGGATCGATCTGCGCTCGCGAGGTGAGCGCGACCCCCTGGACGTGGCGAGCGTCGAAGAGCGCGCCATGGACCGCTCGGAAATGCTCAGGCGCCACGTCGCGCACCGCAACCGAGACTTCAAGGGCCAGGAGCGACGCATCGTGTGCCGGGTCGTCCCAGACCGCTGGTGCACCTGGCTCGAGATGCCCCTGCGAGAGCGTCCACGGCTCGAAGGTCACATCGAGGTCGAGACCAGCATCGAGCGCGCTGAGCACGTGCTCGTGCACGTTTCGGGCGAAGGGGCACCGGTAGTCATAGAGCAAGGTGAAGGGAACGAGCGCCATGCCATTTCCAACCCTCGTCAGCCTGACTTCATTCCCGCCCGACAGCATCGAGGACCCGACGGAGCGCCATCCCGAGGAGTCCACCGATGACGACCCCGCCCACCACGTCGCCGACGTGGTGGGCTCGCAGCCGAAGGCGACTCCATCCGACGACACTCGCTGCCGCCAAGGCCACGGCCTGGCCTCCACGGGTGTCAGGCAGGGCGACAGCGGCAGCCGTCGCAGCCAGCGTGTGGCCGGAGGGGAAGCTCGAGGACGATGGTGCTCGGACGAGCGCCGCGCTGTGGTCATCGCTCTCAGGGCGCGGCCGATCGACAAGTCGCTTGAGCAGGGTGTTCAAGAGGACGATCGGCACGCCGACGATGCTGAGCCTGACGATCACTGAGCGAAGTGGCCGACCCCGCCGCCATGCATCGAACAAGACCAAGACCGCAACTGCGGCGCCGTGGTCGGCGGCGGTCGAGACGCCGGCCGCAACGAGGTCGAAGGCGCGAGTCGCCGCAGAGGGCTGCACCGGCTCGGTCGTGTCGGCAGCGTCCACGTGCCAAGCATGGCAGGGGAGCGACTGGCCTGCGCTAAGAACGGGGTCGTGACCGACGCACCCCAGGGCAAGGTTCGACGAAGCACCTCGTGGGCCGGCTTGCGCGCCGGCGATCCGGTCTCTATCGACGACGCACGAGCACGCCGGGGGTCCTTCGAGTTCGTCGCCTTCGTCGAGCATCTCGAGAATGGTCAGTCGTGGGTCGAAGTGGTCGGCGGCAAGCGTGGCGATCGAAAGCTCTGGAGCTTCCGACCCGAGCAGGTCTTCCGGCCTGGGGCGAAGGGTCAGGGACTTTCGCTTGCAGAGGAGCCGGGGCTGCCGTTCTAGAAGAGATGGTCTCTAGGTGGCTCGCGTGGCTAGTGTGATGCGAGCAGTCATCCAAGGGGGGGAAATTCCATGAGCGACGACGTCCAGAGCGGACCGAAGAACCCAGTTCCCCGGTTCCTGTTCCACCACGAGATCAGCGAGTATCCGACCGGCGGTAAGCGGATGGGGTACTTGGCGCTGGCCGTGCTGGCGACGGTCACCTTGTACTACACGTACTTCACCCAGACGGGTGTCACCCCCAACATCCTTGCGTCGTTCCACATGTCCTTCGCCTACTACGTGGGCATCGTGGTCGTCTCGAACGCCCTTGGCGCCTTCGCCTCGCTTCCCGCGTCGCTGACCGACCGGTTCGGTCGAACCAATGTCGTCATCTACGGCTTGCTCATCGTCGGCCTGATCGTTTGCTTCGGGGTCACGAGCGCGCACACCCAGTTGATGTTCGCCTTCTGGATCTCGCTCATGGGCTTGGTCGAGGGTGCAATCCTCGTGGCCACCCCGTCACTGGTGCGTGACTTCAGCCCGCAGATGGGTCGAGCATCCGCAATGGGGTTCTGGACCGTCGGCCCAGTCGCAGGAAGCCTCCTCACCTCGATCGTTGCCAGCCGAACCTTGAACCACTTCGGCGACTGGCAGAGCCAATTCTGGATCTCCGGACTGTTCTCCCTCGCCGTGTTCGTGATCTCGCTGTTCTTCATGCGTGACCTGTCCCCGCAGGTGCGTGATCAGCTGATGGCCTCTGAGCGCGACAAGGCACTCGTCCAGGCCCGTGCCCAGGGCATCAGCGAAGAGAAGGTCGTCGCCGACCTCGCCCACCCCTGGAAGCAGATCCTCAAGCCCGACCTCATCGGGTCCTCGCTCGGGATCTCCCTCTTCTTGCTCTTCTACTTCGTGGCTGCGTCGTTCTTCACGATCTACTACGTGGTTACCTTCACCCACCCGAACGGCCTGCCCTTCACCACCGCCGATGCCAACAGCCTCAACCAGTGGTTCTGGGGCGCCGACATCGTCGCGCTCATCGTCGTCGGTTGGGCTTCCGACAAGATCAGGGTCCGTAAGCCCTTCATGCTCGCTGGTGCGCTCATCACCATCCCCTTGGTGCTGATTTTCTCGTCGTTCGCCACCAAGGCGCATACCTCCTTCTCCATGCTCGCATTCCTGGGCGTGCTGATGGCATTCGGCATCTCGATCGCGTACGCACCGTGGATGGCGGGCTACACCGAGACTGTCGAGGCGAAGAACCCTGCCCTCGTGGCGACCGGCCTCGCGCTGTGGGGCTGGATCCTGCGCCTGTGCGTGTCGATCTCCTTCATCTTCTTCCCGTTGGTGATCTCCTCGGTCACCCCCATCGTGAACAACAGCGGTGTCGCCACAGCGGCTATCCCGCAGTGTGACGTTGCACCGAAGCTCGGTCCGCTGCCAGCGATCCCTGGGCCGACGGTGCCAGCCGGCCAGAGCGCGCAGATCTTCCAGGCGCTGCACCCTGACTCGGTCAAGTTCGCTCAGGCGCACGCCACGCTGCTCAAGCTGGTGTCGGCCCACTACCGGGTCGTCGCCGCGGCGAACGTCGCTGCGCCGAGCGCGAGCGCCATCGCTGCCATCGAGAAGACGCTCGGTGCCGACAACGTGACCAAGCTGCTGACGCTCAAGACGGACTTCAACACTCTTGTGGCGCCCTATGCCTGTCAGCTCAACTACCTCTCCATCCACCAGGACGCGCTCCTCACAGCGAACGACGCCCTGGCCAAGAGCCCGAAGCAGTGGCAGACCTGGTTCTACATCGACATTGCTGGCATGATCCTGTTCATCCCCTTCATCTTCCTGACGAAGGGTCGCTGGAGCCCGAAGAAGGCCAAGCAGGACTTCGACGAGCGTGAGGCTGCAGTCGCCAAGGAGCTCGAGCAGTTGACAGGACAGAAGTCCTAGCGGTTCACTCCTCTAGTACGCAGCTCGATCCCCCACGAGAGAGAAGTCATGGACCACGTCTCCACCAACATCGACAAGTCCCGTTCCCCGATCATCATCCCGTTCCTCATCCTTGGGATGTTGGCGACGATCGGTGGCTTGGCGACGATCTTCGCCTTGCTCCACCACGGCTCGAACGGGACCAACGGCACCGGTGACGCGGTCCCGGTCGTGCAAGGGGTCGGGCCGACGAGCTTCGTCGGCGTGGGACCGTTGGCCGTTGGAGAGACGACGCTTCGCCTGCCGAGCGGGGCACCGGTCGAGGTCTGGTATCCGGCGGCACCCGATGGGTACCACGGGCCGGCTGCCACCTACGACGTGAAGGCCTACCTCCCGGCATCGCTCAAGCCGCTCTTCGTCAAGGTCACCGCGTCGACGTACCCCTCGGGGGCGATCCGGAACGTGCCGGTGGCTGATGGCGCTTACCCACTGGTCGTGTTCAGCCACGGGTTCGCCGGCTTCAGGACGCAGTCGACGTTCCTGACGTCGCACCTCGCCTCGTGGGGCTTCGTGGTCGCGGCGCCGGAGCACACCGACCGGGATCTGACCCACGTGCTCTCGAGCACGCTGAGCGGCTCGTCGTCGTCCGGATCGATGCAGAGCCACGATGTCACCGACCTCGAGAACACCATCACGCTGATGGGTGGCCAAAACTCGTCGGGTTCGTCACCCTTCTATCAGCACCTCGACATGACCCGCATCGGAGCGGTGGGCCACTCCGCCGGCGGCGCTGCGGTCGAGAAGCTTGCTGTCGCCGACAAGCAGGTCAAGGCATTCGTCGGGCTCGCGGGCGCCTCGTTCGGAGCCTTCGGACAGACCTCGACCGGCCCCGGCTCGACTGTTCCCTCGGTCCCCGGTCTGCTCGAGTACGGCACCAACGACAAGATCGTGAAGCCATCGAGCATGGTCAGCGCCTACAACGCCCTCAAGCAGCCCAAGCGCCTGATCTCGCTCACCGGCGCCGGCCACCTCGTCTTCTCAGACATCTGCAGGATCGGGACGAGCCAGGGTGGTCTCGTTGGCCTGGCCCACCAGGCCGGGCTGCCGATCCCTTCGACGCTGGTTGCGCTCGGCTCCGACGGCTGTCTGCCCCCAGACGTGTCGGTGACGACGGTGTGGCCGGCGATCCGCCAGTCTGTGACTGCACAGCTGCGCTGGGCGCTCGGCTTCGATCCGACGCAGGCCGGGCTCGAGAACCTCACCAGCACGTTCTCTGGCGTAGTGGGTGTGAACACCACGGCCCAGACGGCACCGCCAGCCAACTAAGGCTGCGCACGCCGTTCAGCGGCGTGGGTCGAGGAGCACCTTGAGCACGCCATGGCTGTGCTCGTCGAACATCGTGTATGCCGCTGGCGCCTCAGAGAGGCCCAGGTGGTGGGTGAAGACGTCCCCGAGGTCGAGGGTCCCGCTCGTGACTAAGGGGACCAGGTTGGACCAGGTCGACGGGATGGCAGCGAAGGCGGCCCTGAAGCTGAGCGCCTTCAAGAAGGCGAGGGCCATCGGGAACGGGAAGTCCATCTCGACGTTGACCCCGACCATCGAGATCCGCCCCCTGGCGGCCACGCAGCTGATGGCGTCGCTCACGGTCTGGCGGAGCCCAACTGCCTCGATGGCGACGTCGACGCCGCGCCCGCCAGTCACCTCGAGGACCCCGAGCGCACCCATGTCGCCGCTGGCGTCGATCGCGACAGCACCCATCGCAGCCGCACGCGCGAGGCGATCTGGCACGACGTCGACGGCGTAGATCGCCGACGGTCCGTAGAGCTGCGCACAGGCCAGGGCCATGATGCCGACAGGGCCCATGCCGAAGATGGCGACCGTGTCGCCGGGCTCGATCGATCCCATCTGGGCGCCAAGGAAGCCGGTCGGCAGGATGTCGGTGAGCAAGATCGCGTTCTCTGTCGAGACGCCCTCTGGCACAGGGATGGTGAAGAGATCGCCGGCTGGAACAGCGAGCAGCTCAGCCTGGCCCCCGTCGAGCTGACCGGTGGTGCCGAGAGCGATCGGTCCGCCGTTCGGGCACCGGATCGGGTCGCCGATGCGACACGGGTGACAGTGGCCGCAGCCGACCACTGCGGAGACGAGGACCCGATCGCCAACCGCTCGATCGGTGACCTTGGACCCCACCTCGACGATGCGACCGACCACCTCGTGGCCTGGGTGGACGCCGCCCTCTGGGAGCATGCCGTGGAAGAGATGGAGGTCGGAGCCACAGATGGCCGTTGCCTCGACCTCGACGATGACCCCGTCGGGGCCGGTGAGGTGAGGGTCAGGGACCTCGGTGACCTCGACGGTTCGCTCTTTGGTGATGACGACGGCTCGCATGGCGGCACCTTACTGGGGCCGTCTTCGATGAGCCGGTGCTCGCCGGGGTGCTCCTATGCCTCGTCGTCAGGGGAGGTAGGCGCACGCGGCGTCCCGAGCGGCGCGCCGAACCCGAACGGCGCCCAGCCCTCGTCCCAGTCCCGGGCGAGCAGTCCTGGCGCCATCGCAGGCTGCTCGGCCATGAGCCCTTCGACGAAGGCGCTCACCTGTCGCGAGACCTCTCGGCTGCGCTCGGACCACGGCAGCAGGATCGGGAACACATGGAACATGCCCGGCACCTCGTGCGCGTGGGTCATGACGTCGTTCGATTCCAGCTCAGCGACGAGGCGTCGGATCGGGTCCCGGAACATCTCATCGCCTCCCCAGGTCACGTAGGTGGGTGGGAAGCCGCTCAGGTCGGCGTTGACGCTGGACACACCTGCGTCGGCGGGATCGACCCCGTTGAGGTACGGGGCGGTGGGGATGTTCCACGGCAGGATGTCACGCTCAGCATTGGAGGTGACCGAGGACTCGTTGAGGCCGAGGTCGACCTCGGGGGAGAAGAGGATTAAGCCTGCGGGCGTGATCGGGTGGTCGCCGCTCGCGGCGCTGAGCGCCAACGAGTTGGCGAGCCCGCCACCGCCTGAGTCACCTGCGACGAACAGCCGTTCACCGGGCACGCCGAGATCGATGAGGGCCTCGAGGATCTGGCGAGCATCATCGAGCCCCGCCGGATAGGGGAACTCGGGGGCAAGGCGGTAGTCGGCGACGAAGACAGCGCAGCGGGTGTCTCGACACAGCCGTGAGGTGAAGAAGGCGTACATGGTCGGGGAGGTCCCGATGTACCCGCCACCGTGGAGGTAGAGGATCACGCCTTCGGGCTCTGCTCGGCGGGGGAGGTAGAGGATGCCGGGGACACCACCGATCCTCGTGAAGCGGCGCTCGGCATCGAACGCTCGGACCACCGGGGGCATCACGACCTTGCAGGTCTCATCGAGCACCTGCTCGATGGACCGGAACTCTGGCACCGTCAACGAGGTCGCATAGCCCATGAAGGATCGGACGACTTCCCTGGTGGCGCTCGCTGCGAAGTTGGCGAGCGGATTCGACGGTCCAGCGAGAGGGCGACGGAAGGGGAGACGACCGACGGCGATGGCGATCTGTTGGGCGAGCCCTGCGACATCGAGCACGGCGACTGGCCGAGGCGCGGTGTCCACCTCAGGGCGATCTGCCATCACCATCTCGACACCTCCTGTCGTGGCACGGTCTCGAGCCGATGCAGTCGCTCGCCGACCGTCTCATGATGCATGAGGTTCCTCGCTGGAACCAGGAGAGCGGGTGACGGGGATCGAACCCGCATAGCCAGCTTGGAAGGCTGGAGCTCTGCCATTGAGCTACACCCGCAGCGCCAGCCGTGGCTGGACTCGATGAAGTCTAGGTCGTCGGCTAGAGAGCGTCTCAATCGAGGCGGCTTCCGATACGGTTCCTCCATGGCCGCCGACGACCAGGAGACCCTTTATGACCGGGTGGGAGGCCTGCCCTTCTTCACCGAGCTCGTGGATTGGTTCTACGACGGCATCTTGGAGGACGAGTACCTCGGTCCGCTCTATCCGGCCGATGACCTCGATGGGGCGTCAGAACGACTCGCGCTCTTCTTGGCTCAGTACTGGGGCGGACCGCCGCTCTACATGGAGCAGCGTGGCCATCCGAGGCTCCGGATGCGACACGCCGAGTTCAAGATCACCAAGCGCGTGCGAGATGCGTGGATCACGCGGATGCTCGCTGCTGTCGACGAGATGCAGATGGAGCCCGAGGATCGCGGGGAGCTGATCGCCTACCTCGACATGGCAGCCAGGCAGCTCCGCAACCGCTGAGCTACGCCTCGAAGTTCGGTGACCGCTTGTCTCGCCGAGCGCGGATGGCTTCTTCGAAGTTCTGGGTGGTCAACCTGATGAAGAGCTGGCCGAGGCCCTCTGCCTCCATGTGACCCTCAAGGCTCGAGGCGTTGAGGCTCGACCACAGCGAGCGCTTCGTCATCTCGACGCCTGCGTGGGAGAAGCCGTTGATCCGTCGTGCCATGGCCAGGCTGGTCTCGAGCAGCTCGTCAGGTGCCACCGTCGAAGACACGAGGCCGATCGAACTGGCCTCCTCGGCGCTCACGTCGCGCCCGGTCAGCATGATTTCGGCGGCTCGGCTCTGGCCGATCGCGCGGGGTAGGAGGTACGACAGGCCGAGCTCAGATGCGGTCAAGCCGTTGTTGATCCCCGCAGCCCGGAAGTAGCAGCTCGTCGAGGCGATGCGGATGTCGCAGGCCAGGGCCAGGCAGAAGCCGCCGCCGATGGCAGCGCCGTTGAGCGCACCGATGACCGGCTGGTTCATCCGGCGCAGCGTGTGGATGACCTCCTCGAGGAGACCCATCGAGCGTCGCGCGATGGAGGGGAGCCCGAGGCCATCGATGTGGGGGATCGCACCAGGGTCCTCGAGGTCTGCCCCGGAGCAGAAGCCGGCACCTGCACCGGTCAAGATCACCGAGCGGATGGAATTGTCGATGCTCAGCTCTTCGAGCTGCTCTCTGAGCGGGATCATGACGTCAAAGGCCATTGCGTTCATGCGCTCAGGACGATTGAGCGTGACCACGGCGATCTGGTCTTCTGGTCGCTCGACGATGATGAAGGACACGGCTTCCCCCTTGGTACCGGCTCAGTG